>JAGBSU010000006.1 GCA_017631705.1 Clostridia bacterium
AAAAAACAAAACAAAAACGACGATGCATTTGCATCGTCGCATTTTTTTATGGTGTTACGATTTTTCTTCTTCGGGTTCTTCTTCCGGCCTGGGCAGTACGGTAATGTGTGCCGTTCTTACCTGATGATTTTCCATGGCTTTTACGACAATGTGTAAGCCGTCGACATCCAATTCGGTTTCTTCCTTTGGCAAATAGCCTAGCGTATAGAAGATAAGACCGTTCACGGTATCAAAATCCTCATACGAGAACGGCATGCCCAATGCTTCTGACAATTCTTCTAACAGCACGCTACCGTCGGCTTCCCATGTGTCTTCGTTTAATTGTTTTAAGGTATTCTCTTCTTCTTGCTCTTCGGTGTCGTCTTCCAAATCGCCAACCAATTCTTCTACCAAATTTTTAATCGTAACGATACCGCTCATGCCGCCGTATTCATCCAAAACAACAGCAAATTGTGCGTGGTCCCGTTTCATGTTTTTGAACAGCATATCGGCCTTGAGCGTTTCCGGTACGAAATACGCCGGAAGAACAGCCTCTTGCAAAACGGAGTCTTTGGTTTTTTCTTTCATGCGGAAATAAATTTTGGAATTGAGAACGCCGATGATTTTATCGGGCGTTTCATCAAAAACCGGATAGTAGGTATAACTTGTTTCGTTGATGATGTTGTCCCATTCATCCAGCGAATCTTCTTGATTGAGCATGACTACATCGGTACGGTGTGTGACAATTTCTTCCACTGCCAAGTTGTCAAATTCAAATACATTTTGAATAAACTCGCGTTCCTCGTTGTCGATGGTACCTTTTTCGTTACCGACATCCACCATCATGCGGATTTCTTCCTCGCCGACATCGTCATCCTCGGCATTAGGGTCAATGCCGAGCAAGCGCAACACACCGTTGGTGGAAACGGTGAGCAAGCCTACCAGCGGGGCAAAGATTTTGGAAATGCCGCTGATTAAGCCGGACATGCCGAGTGCTAATGATTCCGCTTTGCGCATGGCCACTTGTTTGGGAACAAGCTCGCCCAATACCAACGTGAAATACGAAAGAATGATCGTGATAACAACCAAGGCGATGGAATTGAGCACATCTTCCGGAAGCGGGATGCCAATTTTTACGAGCCATGCCACTAAACTGTCGGAAAAGTTTTCTGCCGCAAAGGCACTTCCCAAAAAGCCGGACAAGGTGATGGCAACCTGAATGGTTGCCAAAAAGCGCGCCGGCTGATTGGTAAGACGGGATAACCGAACGGCTCGTTTATCTCCTTCGGCAGCAAGCTTGGCAAGCTTTGCATCGTTCATAGAAATAATGGCAATCTCGGCACAAGCAAAGACTGCGTTTAGGGCGATTAATAAAATTTGTAACCCCAAAATTAAACCGATGTTGTTCATGATGTTTGTTTGTTTCCTCCAAAATAAATTTTTGACAAGCACAAAAGGGCAAAGCCTAAACCGAAAACGCCCAAAGCGTGGTTTATGCTTTACCCTACAAAATTACAATATAAAGGCGGTGTATTATCGTTGGGACTATCGCCGTCGTCCATGAGAGATGGTTCTCCCTTCTTTCATAGTGGTCTTTATCATATCACATTGTTTAGGATTTGTCTACTGTTTTTTTAGTTTTTGGAAATTTTTCACAGTTTTAGGTGCTGTAAAGCGTGCGGTTTTTACAACAATTTCCGTCTTATTATTCTTGACAAAGTGGCCAAAAACCGATATACTGTACTTGTACACAAACGGTGTACGAAAGACACTTTGCACGACTGACGGATAACGCGGAATACCGCGGGGGAGTGCAAAGTTTTATACAGCCGACCGTCTGGGCAATTCAGTCTTGCAACACAAAACTGAATTACCCTTTTTTTAGGGCGAAAATTGCCAAAAGGAGAACAATATGGAACAGAATTATTGGAATGGATTTGTCACGGGGCATTGGCAAGAGGAGATTGATGTTCGTGATTTTATTCAAAAGAATTATAAGGAGTACACCGGTGACAGCACCTTTTTAGCGGGCGCTACCGCGCGTACAACTGCTTTGATGGATAAGGTGCAAGCCTTATTTAAAGAAGAGCGCAAGCGGGGCGGTGTGTTGGATATCGACACCGAGACCGTAACCTCGCTGACAAGTTACGCACCGGGGTATTTGGATAAAGAAAACGAGCTGATTGTCGGTTTGCAAACCGACGAACCGTTAAAACGCGGTGTGAATCCGTTCGGTGGCATTCGTATGGCACGGCAGGCTTGTGCGGCATACGGGTATAAACTCAGTGAAAAAATTGAAGAGGAATTCCACTACCGTACCACACACAACGACGGCGTATTCCGTGCGTATACCGAAGAAATGCGCTTGGCTCGGCGTAGTCATGTGATTACCGGTTTGCCGGATGCTTACGGACGCGGCAGAATTATCGGCGATTACCGTCGTGTGGCATTATACGGTGTCGACAGATTGATAGCCGAAAAGAAAAAAGACAAAGTAAAACTGGGTGAAGAAGATTTTACCACCGCAAAGATACGGTTGACCGAGGAACTGCATCGCCAAATCTCGTTTTTAGGACATCTCAAAGAAATGGCGGCGATGTATGGGTTCGACATCAGCCAACCGGCAAAAAATGCCAAAGAAGCAATTCAATGGACCTATTTTGCGTATCTTGCCGCCATCAAAGAACAAAACGGAGCGGCGATGTCGCTTGGTCGTGTCGCAACGTTCTTTGATATTTATATTGAACGCGATATTCAAAACGGTATACTGACCGAAGAGACGGCGCAAGAATTGTTTGATGATTTCGTAATGAAACTGCGTCTTGCACGCCACCTGCGCACGCCCGAGTACAATGCATTGTTTGGCGGTGACCCAATGTGGATTACCGAAGCAGTCGGTGGCATGGGCGAAGACGGCAGAACCTTGGTGACGAAGAGTAGTTTCCGTATTCTGAACACCTTATATACATTGGGGTCGTCACCGGAACCCAACTTGACCGTGTTGTGGTCGGAACAATTGCCGGAAGGTTTTAAAAAATTCTGTGCCAAGGTGTCGGTGGATACGGATTCCATTCAATATGAAAATGATGATATTATGCGGCCGATTCACGGCGACGATTATGCGATTGCTTGTTGTGTGTCGGCAATGACCATCGGCAAACAAATGCAATTTTTCGGAGCACGGTGCAACCTTGCTAAACTGTTATTGATTGCCATCAACGGTGGTTATGATACCACCAGCGATATTCATATCGGTCCGCAGTTGCCGGTGTTGGAAGGAAAAACCTTGAATTTCGATGCGGTGATGAAGCGATACAAAATATATATTTCGTGGATGGCACACTTGTATGTGAATACGATGAATGTCATTCATTATATGCACGACAAATACGCGTATGAAAAAATCCAAATGGCTCTCCACGATACCGAGGTTGAGCGCTTGATGGCATTTGGTATTGCCGGTCTTTCGGTGGTGGCGGATTCGCTCAGTGCCATTAAGTTTGCGCAAGTGACCCCTATCAAAGACGACAACGGTTTTATTGTGGATTTTAAAACCGTGGGTGAATTCCCGAAATTCGGTAACGATGATGACCGCGTGGATTTACTTGCCAAAGACATGACACAGCTTTTCATTACCGAACTCCGCAAAACACCGACGTACCGTAAGGCGGTGCACACGCTTTCGGTGTTGACGATTACCTCGAATGTGATGTACGGCAAAAACACCGGTTCGACACCCGATGGCAGAAAAGCCGCCGAACCGTTTGCACCGGGTGCCAACCCGATGCACAACCGCGAAGAAAACGGTGCGTTGGCATCGCTCAATTCTGTGGCAAAACTTTCGTATGACGATTGCCGTGACGGTATTTCTAACACGTTTTCCATCACGCCCGAAACGTTGGGCAAAACCGATGAACAACGGGTGGATAATTTAGTGAATATTCTGGACGGGTATTTTGCTAAAAAAGCACATCACATCAACGTTAATGTTCTTAATCGCGAGACGTTGATAAAAGCGTATGAAAATCCGGAGGAGTATCCCAATCTGACGATTCGTGTGTCTGGTTATGCCGTGAACTTTAACAAACTGTCTCGCGAACAACAGCGTGAGGTTATCAGCCGAACGTTCCACGAAACGATATGACAGGGCGCGTCCATTCGATTCAAAGTTTAGGCACGGTAGACGGCCCCGGTGTGCGCTTTGTGGTGTTTTTACAAGGTTGTCCGCTGCGGTGTAAGTGCTGTCACAATCCCGATACGTGGGCGGTTGATGGCGGCACTACCTATACTGCCGAGGATATTGTGGAAAAAGCAGGACGGTATCGGGACTATTTCGGCAAAGAGGGCGGCATTACACTTTCCGGCGGCGAGCCGCTGTTGCAAAGCGATTTTGTACGAGAAGTGTTTACACTTTGCCGAGAAAAGGGAATCCACACGTGTTTGGATACGTCGGGCTGTATCTTCAATAACGCAGTTGAAGAATTGTTGGCAGTAACCGACCGCGTGTTGTTGGATATCAAATACACCGAAGAAGAATTGTACCGCGAAAACGTGGGTTGCTCGTTGCAATCGGTACTGGATTTTTTGGCATATCTTGATGCGCAAAACATTCCCACGACCTTGCGGCAGGTGATTATCCCCACCGTCAATGATACCGAAGAAAATATCGTCAACCTGAAAACCATTGCCAAACAACACCCTTGTGTGGATATGGTGGAACTGTTACCCTTTCGCAAGATTTGCCAAACCAAATACGATGCAATGGGGCTCGGTTTTCCCTTTGGCGAAAAGGAAGAACCGACCGCCGATACAATGAAAGCATTAAACACCTTATTGCAACGATAGTTTATTATCAAAAAAGCATTACAGCCATTCGCCGCGTACTGTTAAGGAAAAACTTCCTTAGCAGTGCGTGGCGATCGGTTGTGATGCTTTTTTGATTTACTTCTTATAAATTTTGTGGTATAATAACCATGTATGTAATTTAGAATGAAAGTTTGAGGTGAGAACGAAGTGGATAAGTTCAAGTTAGTATCAACCTACAAGCCAACCGGAGACCAACCTGAAGCTATCGAAAAATTAACCGAAGGCATCAAAATTGGCTTAAAAGAGCAGGTTTTACTGGGTGTTACCGGTTCGGGTAAGACCTTTACTATGGCAAATATTATCGAAAAAGTGAACCGCCCGACTCTCGTTCTCGCTCATAATAAAACCCTCGCCGCACAGTTGTGCAGCGAGTTTAAGGAATTCTTTCCCGAAAATGCGGTGGAATATTTTGTTTCGTATTACGATTATTATCAGCCGGAAGCGTACATTCCGTCGACTGATACGTACATTGAAAAAGATTCCGCTATCAATGACGAAATTGATAAACTACGCCATTCTGCCACCTGCGCGTTGTCGGAACGACGTGATGTGATTATTGTGGCGAGTGTTTCGTGCATTTATAGTTTGGGTAACCCGATTGATTACCGTAATATGATTATTTCTCTTCGTCCCGGTATGGTGAAAAAACGCGACGAATTATTGGCAAAATTGGTGGATTTACAATACGAGCGCAACGATGTGAATTTTGTGCGTAACAAATTCCGTGTGCGTGGCGATGTGGTGGAAATTTTCCCTGCGTATTCCAACGATACGGTGATTCGCGTGGAATTCTTCGGCGACGAAATCGACCGTATCAGCGAAGTGAATCCGCTTACAGGCGAGTTCAAAGGCTTACTGGGGCACGTTGGGATTTATCCTGCATCGCATTACATTGTGCCCCCGGATAAATTGGAAATAGCCATTGCCGAAATCGAACGGGAGTTAGAGGAACGGTTAGAAGAATTTAAAGCCGAGGGAAAACTGCTCGAAGCACAACGGTTGTTGCAACGTACGCGCTACGATATTGAGATGCTGCGAGAAATCGGTATCTGCAAGGGGATAGAAAACTATTCGCGCGTGCTTTCGGGACGAGCACCCGGTTCTTCACCGTTTACGTTGTTGGATTATTTTCGCGACGATTATTTGTTGTTTGTGGATGAATCGCACGTGACCTTGCCGCAGGTGCGCGGTATGTACGGTGGCGATTTTGCGCGCAAAAAGAGTTTGGTGGATTATGGGTTTCGGTTGCCGAGTGCCTACGATAATCGCCCGTTGAATTTTGACGAGTTTTACAAACGCATAAACCAAACGATATTTGTTAGCGCCACACCCGGCGAGTTCGAACGGCAAAAAAGCGGCAAACCGGTGGAGCAGATCATTCGTCCTACGGGATTGCCCGACCCACAAGTGTTTGTCAAGCCCATTGAGGGGCAAATTGACGATTTGATTGGCGAAATCCGCGGGTGTACCGCTAAAAACGAGCGTGTGCTGGTGACCACTCTTACCAAAAAAATGGCGGAAGATTTGACTGCCTATTTGGAAAACGTAGGGATTCGGGTGCGGTATATGCACCACGATATTGATACCATAGAGCGTATGCAAATTATTCGCGATTTACGACTTGGCGAATTTGATGTATTGGTGGGTATTAACCTTTTGCGTGAAGGGTTGGATATTCCCGAAGTATCGTTGGTGGCGATTTTAGATGCCGACAAGGAAGGGTTCTTGCGTTCCGAAACGTCGCTGATTCAAACCATCGGCCGTGCGGCACGAAACGCCGATGGCCGCGTGATTATGTATGCCGATTCGGTGACACCGTCGATGGAAAGAGCATTGACCGAAACCAATCGTCGTCGAGAAATTCAATTGGCATATAATCAAGAACACGGTATTGTGCCAAAAACCATTCGCAAAGAAGTACGCGACGTGTTGCAAATCACGCCGACCGACCGTGCACGTGATGAAAACGGCAAAGCGCTTTCGGCGTTGGAACGTCGCGAGCGTATTGAACAGTTGACGAAAGAAATGCGCCATGCCGCAAAGTTGTTGGAGTTCGAGCATGCCGCGTGGTTGCGCGATGAAATCGAGAAACTGAAAAAGCAAAAATAACGGAGGCAGGTATGCTGGATAAAATCACCGTTAAAGGTGCCAGAGAACACAATTTAAAAAACGTCACCGTCACGATTCCGCGGGATAAGTTGGTGGTGTTTACAGGTCTTTCCGGTTCGGGGAAATCCTCGTTGGCATTTGATACCATCTATGCCGAGGGACAACGCCGTTACATGGAAAGTCTGTCTTCCTATGCCCGAATGTTCTTGGGACAAATGGAAAAACCGGACGTCGATTCCATTGACGGATTGTCGCCCGCTATTTCGATTGACCAAAAAACCACCTCACAAAATCCGCGTTCCACGGTAGGAACCGTGACGGAAATTTACGATTATTTGCGGCTGTTATACGCGCGCATCGGTATTCCGCATTGCCCGAAATGCGGCAGAGAAATTCGCCAGCAAACGGTGGACGAAATCGTTGACCGTGTATTAGCGTTAGAAAACGGTACGCGAATTCAACTATTGGCACCGCTTGCACGCGGCAAAAAAGGTGAGTTCCAAAAAGAATTGGATGCGGCACGGAAATCGGGATACGTGCGGGTGCGTATTGACGGTATAGTTTACGATTTGTCCGAAACGATTACACTTGAAAAAAACAAAAAGCATACCGTAGAAGTCGTGGTGGATCGTTTGGTGGTGGCCGATGACATTCGCGGTCGGTTGGCAGATTCCGTGGAAACCGCTACTCAACTTTCCGGTGGGCTGTTGTGCGTGAACATTCCCGGTGGGGAAGATTTGCTGTTTTCGCAAAACTATGCGTGTCCGGAACACGGGTTTAGCATGGAAGAATTAAAACCGCGGATGTTCTCGTTTAATAATCCGTTTGGTGCTTGCCCGAAATGTACCGGTATCGGTATCTTTATGTCGATTGACCCGCAATTGGTGGTAGGGAATCCGTCGCTTTCGCTCCGCGAAGGTGCTATTCGTGCCGGCGGTTGGAGTTATGCTGACGGCGGTACGATTTCTCAAATGTACTATGAGGGATTAGCGGCACATTATGGATTTTCGTTGGATACCCCTTGGGAAGAACTGCCGCCGAACGTTCAAAATCTGATTCTGTACGGCAACAACGGTGAAAAAATCCGTATGACGCGTAAGATGGAATATGGTTCGGGCGAATATTTTACCTCGTTCGAGGGCGTTGCCAACAACCTGGACCGCCGTTATCGTGAAACGAACAGCGAGTGGATGCGCGCAGAACTGGAAACGTATATGAGCAAGGTGCCATGCCCCGATTGTCATGGCAAGCGCCTAAAACCCGAAAGCTTGGCGGTGACGGTTGGCGGTGTGAACATTGCCGATTTGTGCGATAAATATGTAACCGAAATGCTGGAATTCGTTGAGGAGTTACAGCAAAATCTCACACCGCGTGAGCATCAAATTGCCGATCGCGTGTTAAAAGAAATCCGCGAACGGCTGGGCTTTTTAAACAGCGTGGGGTTGGAATATTTGACGCTATCACGCTCGGCAGGAACGCTGTCTGGCGGTGAAAGTCAGCGCATTCGTTTGGCAACGCAAATCGGTTCGTCGCTGATGGGTGTGCTGTATATTTTGGACGAGCCGAGTATTGGTTTACACCAACGCGATAATCAAAAATTATTGGATACGTTGTGTCGGTTACGTGACTTAGGTAACACCTTGATTGTGGTGGAACACGACGAAGATACCATGCGTGCCGCCGATTGGATTGTTGACGTCGGACCGGGTGCCGGTGTGCATGGAGGGCAAGTGGTGTGTTCCGGTACGGTAGAGGATGTCTGCCATTGTGAAAAATCCATTACCGGTCAATATTTGAGTGGCAAGCGGGTAATTCCGGTGCCGGAAAAACGGCGCGAGGGTAACGGTAAATTGCTGACGGTTGTCGGAGCGGCGGCAAACAACTTGAAAAATATTGACGTGTCGTTCAAATTGGGCGCTTTTAACTGTGTTACCGGTGTTTCCGGTTCGGGAAAATCGTCGCTCATTAACGAAGTGTTATACAAAAAGTTAGCCAAAACGCTCAACCGTGCACATACGCGTGCCGGTGCGCATAAACAAATACTTGGTATGGAAGAACTGGACAAGGTCATTGACATTGACCAAGCGCCGATTGGCAGAACACCGCGTTCGAACCCGGCGACGTATACCGGTGTTTTCAATGACATTCGGGAACTGTTTGCTTCCACCACTGATGCCAAAATGCACGGATATTCTGCCGGACGATTTTCCTTTAATGTTAAGGGTGGACGGTGTGAAGCGTGTCAGGGAGATGGTATTTTAAAAATTGAAATGCACTTTTTGCCGGATATTTACGTGCCGTGTGAGGTGTGTAAAGGACGACGCTACAACCGCGAAACGTTGGAAGTGCAGTACAAAGGTAAAAATATTTACGATGTGTTGGAAATGACGGTGGAAGAAGCGTACCTCTTCTTCGAAAGCGTGCCGAAAATTGCACGACGGCTCAAAACGCTGATAGAGGTAGGCCTGGGTCAGAGAGAACCCGACAGCATTCTGGCACTTTATGGCGATAAGAGAGAGTCTGCCGGCTATTTGGTACCGGCACAGGGCTTGTGCCTGATGGAGGTAACCTATTGAATATTCAGATTTTTGGAAAAAGCAAATGCTTTGATACGAAAAAGGCAGAGCGCTATTTTAAGGAGCGCCGTGTCAAATTTCAGTCGGTGGATCTGTTGCGTTTTGGCCTTTCCGGCAAGGAATTTGACAGCGTCCTCCGGGCCGTGGGTGGTATTGATAATCTTATCGACTGGGATAGTAAGGCTCCCGAAGTGACCCTCATGAAATACATGGAGGATAAGGTCGCAAAGGAAGACAAGGTTTTTGACGATCCGTCCCTGATGAAAACGCCGATCGTCCGTAATGGCAAGCAGGCAACCGTAGGCTATTGCCCGGAAATTTGGGCTACATGGGAATAAAACGAAAGCAGTTTCCTGAAAAGGAAGCTGCTTTTTGTTATTATGAAAGATTTATCTTGCAACATGGTGGAAAAAGTGGTATG
>JAGBSU010000085.1 GCA_017631705.1 Clostridia bacterium
GCCGATTGATTTCCCAAAACCGATAATAAACCTATTAGATACGACGATTTTCACAGATGAACAGCAGTATCAAAAAGCCTATCTGTCTGTCAGCGAAGAACGCCGTCAAAAAATCTATGCTTGCCGTTTCTCAAAAGATAAACGGCTTTCTCTCGGTGTCGGTATTTTGTTGGAAGAAGGGGCGAAGCACTACGGATTGATTGAGTATTCTCTGCAATACGGTCCCCATAAAAAACCGTATTTTAAAGAACAGCAACATCTGTTTTTCAGCCTTTCTCACAGCGGTTCCTTGGCAGTTTCCGCTTTTTACGATAAAGAGGTTGGTGTGGATGTGGAAGAAATTTCCGAGATTTCCGAAAAGTTAATGCGAAAAACCACCACCGCATTTGAGTTTTCCTATCTTATGAGTTTGGAGGAAAAGGAGCAAAAGGAACAGTTTTTCAGGTTGTGGACAGCAAAAGAAAGTTATATGAAGTATACGGGTTGCGGCTTGTCTTTATCCTTAACTGACATTGAAATCAATTTTGAGAAAACTTTGTCTATAAAACGCTGTGGTGATATTCTCCCCGTTACTTTTGACGAGTATGAAATTGACGGATATAAGTTGACAGTTTGCTATTAGTTTACCGAAAACGAGAAAATCCAACAATTGTTGGATTTTCTTTTTTATCAAAACAACTATTTACATTTTTTTACTAAAATGATATAATCACTGAAGATAAAAGAATCTGTTTTTTGTAAGAGTAGGAATGATTTGAGAAGGAGTTTATTATGAAAAAGATTTTTTTACGCGTACTTTCATGTGCATTGATGGTTACTTTATTACTATCTTTAGCAACAATGGGTGTATCTGTTTTAGCAGAAGAAACCCCAAAAACAGATTTGGCAATTACAGGTATCACATGGAACGGTGGAAACCAACCAAAACCCGGCAAAGCAATTACCTTTACGGTAAAAATCACCAACAAAGGTGCCGAGATTGCCAAGGGGACATCGGTTCCTTTGTGGTTGTATATGGATGGTAAGGTGTTATTTTCCGAAACCTATGACAAGGGCTTTGCCGCCGGCCAAACAACCGAGGTGACATTGCCGAAGTGGAAAGCTACTGCCGGCGACCATGTGGTAACAGCGGTTATTAACAGCAACGCAATAGCAGCGAAATCTTCGTGGGACAGCGGATTGCATTATACAACCCACATTCGCGTAGGGGAAAAAGCATTAGCAGTGCCGGAAATTGCTCAAACTTACGGCATGGATACGCTTGTGTTTAGTGACGATTTTAAAACATTAGATACGATTGATGTAGACTGTACCGGTGGCTATGGTTATAAATGGTATACGCAGCGCCCGTACGGAGCAAAAGACATGTTGCCGACAGACTATGTGTTGACAGAAAACGGAGTTCGTCTACAGCAAGAGATTCCTTCCTTTAACTGGGGATTTTGTACACTTGACCCTAAAACCGGTGTCGGTTGGGGGTATCAGTTCGGATATCTTGAAGTCCGCTTAAAGGTTGCGGCTAATCGTGTGATTCCCGATACAAAGGGGAGCCCTGCTGTATGGTCTTTCCCACCGGAAAAGGTTCTTAACGATTTCGATGACGGTCCGCACACATGGGTCGAAATGGATTGGATGGAATATTGGGGTAACAACAAATTTACCACCTGTTTTCACGACTCACTGTTTGTCGAATCACAAGAGACATGTCGTATCGATAACACTAACATTTCCGCTTTCGGCTTAGGAGACGAACAATGGCATACCATGGGTTTTTTGTGGCGTGATGGTACTTTAGAATGTTTTTTGGATGGCGAAGAGTACATGTCACAGTATTGGAGCGGTGAAGAAAAACCGTATCCGGATGCTTTCGTTAAGACTGGAGAAGGGGAGTATACTACCGACGGTGCATTTGAATCCATGGACAGTCGCTTGTTATCCTTGATTCTCGGTTCGGGTAAAGGATGGCCGATGGAAATCGATTATATTACAGTTTGGCAAGGTGATGCGGAGGCTTCCAAAGGGGAAAGCACACAAACTGCAATGTTCATGGATTGTTATTTGCGTGACAGTGACGGACAAATCAATACGGCCGTCAATTTTGAAAGATACGAAACATTATTAATGATAGAGGAATCGCTAACGGAACTTCCCGCTGAGCAACAAGCCGAGATTAATCGGGTGGTCAAACGAAAAAGCGGAAAAACATTGTCGGAAGTGTTAGAGGATGCCAAACAGTTTAAAGATAGTTTGGAACAATTTATTGCTCAATATGCTACCGATAGTGAGGGGAATATACTGTCTGCCGAAAACATTGATA
>JAGBSU010000086.1 GCA_017631705.1 Clostridia bacterium
AACGAGGAGTGACGCTCTTTTGTATAACAAAGTGGAAATTTGCGGTGTCAACACTTCCACATTAAAAGTGCTTTCGGAAAAAGAAAAAAGTCGCCTGCTTAAACTAACAAAACAAGGCGACAAAAACGCGCGAGAAGAATTGGTAAACGGAAACTTACGGTTGGTACTCAGTGTTATCCAACGCTTCACACAACGCGGTGAAAATTTAGATGATTTGTTTCAGGTGGGATGTATTGGGTTAATCAAATCCATTGACAACTTTGACATTTCGCAAAACGTTCGATTTTCTACCTATGCCGTACCAATGATTATCGGTGAAATTCGGCGGTATTTGCGAGACAACAACAGCATCCGTATCAGCCGCAGTATGCGAGATACCGCCTACCGTGCAATGCAATGCAAGGAACGATTGACCGCCTCCCTACTGCGTGACCCAACAGTGGAAGAAATTGCCGTCGATTTAGAGTTACCGCGTGAAGAGGTGGTCATGGCGTTGGAATCCATTGTGGAGCCGATGTCGTTGTATGAGCCGATTTATTCTGACGGCGGTGACACAATTTACGTGATGGACCAAGTCGGCGACAGCAACGACGACAACAACTGGTTAGACGAACTTGCCCTCAAAGAAGCCATTCGAGGACTAACAGACCGCGAAAAGAAAATTTTGAATTTGCGGTTTTTTAAAGGTATGACACAAATTGAGGTTTCGGCAGAAATCGGCATTTCGCAGGCACAGGTTTCTCGCTTGGAAAAAGGGGCGCTCGACCAAATCAAAAAACAGTTATAACTATCCCGCTTTTTCGATTTCTTTGCGCAAGCGTTTGATAATTTTCTTTTCCAGTCGAGAAATATACGACTGGGAAATCCCCAATAAATCCGCCACTTCCTTTTGGGTATGCTCTTGTTCCCCACCAATGCCGAACCGCAAGCGCATGATGGTTTGTTCACGCTCCGACAAGCGAGAAACGCAATCGAGCAACACGTTTTTTTCGGCTTCTTGTTCGATGTTGCGGTTAACTTCGTCGGGGTCGCTCCCCAAAATATCCGAAAGCAACAATTCGTTACCGTCCCAATCGACGTTGAGCGGTTCGTCGATAGAAAGTTCTTTTTTGAGTTGTGCGGTTTTGCGTAGAAACATTAAAATTTCGTTTTCGATACAGCGGGATGAATACGTGGCGAGCTTAATGTTTTTGTCGGGGCAAAACGTCCCGACCGCTTTAATCAGCCCGATGGTGCCGATGGAAATCAAATCTTCAATCCCCACTCCCGAACTTTCAAATTTTCGTGCGATATATACCACCAACCGCAGATTATGCGTAATTAATGCATCGCGCGCTGTTTGGTCGCCATCCGCCGCCTTGCGAAGCGCTTCTTTTTCTTCGGTCTCCGAAAGCGGACTGGGTAGCGTATCGGCGCCGTTGATGTAAAAAACGCCCTCGCCCAAACGGCACATTTCTTGTTGAAAAACAAATCGCAGCCATTCTCGAAATTTAATTAAAAGGCTTCTCTTGCCTTCTCGTTTGATCATAAAAAGCCACTCCCGATAAGCGCTCTGAATTCTCCGCGCCCCAAATTCTCCGCCACCGCTACATACGCACCGGACATATCGCGTGGCGGTTTCCCCGCCGCATGAACAGTAATGCTTTTCGGCATAAAGGCAGGCAACAAGCCGTTATTCCCCAACGCGCGGTACGGAATTATCCGCACATTACAATAGCCAGCTCCCACCGTTTGACGTAACAGTAGTGCCTCTTGTAACGGTTCATCAGCCACTTCGAAAACAACCTCGCGTTCCACCACAAGCACCGGCTTGCCGGAAAACGGCTCGTTTAGATGCAAACCGGTATCGTACAGTGCACGGCAAGAACACCGCTTGCCGCCGTGCTCTATCACCAGCGTATATTCGCAGTTTGAAGGTGCATTTTTGCGGGTAAAGCGGTTGTATACTCTAACAGCACCGTAACTGACCCCCGCAAACAATGCCAACCATAACGGCGAAACGGAAAAATATACCATGCCGTTTCGTACCAAGAACGTTTCGCCCGACGTATGTAACCAAATTCCGGAAAGAATACCCGCAAACATGGCGGCAATACTAAAGAAAACTACCGTTGTTTTAAAAAACGAGGGAAATCCGCGCCACGGAAACGCTACCGCGGTCAGCACACACGCACACAGTAGTTTTATAAGCAAGGAAACAGTAACGGATTGCGGTGGTAGTAACACGATAAGACCGCTGATTCCGCCAAGCAATCCCGCAAGCAATAACCGTCTTCGCGTGGTGGTAAGACGTAGCACGCACGCGGTTGCTGAAAGAATCAAATCATCTATCAGCCAGTTGATGGCGATGAGTATATCGGCATAAATTATCGGCATTTCCCCTCACCTCTTTGGTTTTATTATACCGTTTGACAGTGACGGATTCTGCCGAAGCCGGGAGAAATTTAAAAATAATAATTGCCAAATTCTTCAAAATACGATACACTGTAAGTAATAAATACAGAAATGAGGGATTAACATGAAAAGGAAAACATGGATTATTTTAGGCATCGTCGCCGTTGTTGTCATTTTGATAGCATCGGTGGTTTCCTCTTACAACGGTCTTATAAAAACCGAGCAAGAGGTAAACGAAAAAGAAAGTACTATTGACGTCATGCTCACTCGCCGTGCCGAATTAATTCCTAATTTGGTAAACACAGTCAAAGGTTATGCCGCCCACGAAGAAGGTATTTATACCGATTTGGCCAATGCGCGTGCTAAAATGGCGGGTAACAGCAGTATTGACGAAAAGTTGGAAGCCAATGCGCAGTTGGATTCCGCGCTCAGTCGGTTGTTGGTTGTGGTAGAAAACTACCCGGAACTCAAAGCCAGCCAACAATTCATTGCGTTGCAAGACCAATTAGAGGGTGCAGAAAACCGCATTTCTGTCGCTCGTGTTGACTACAACAAAGCGGTCAAGGGTTACAACGTGAAAATCCGTCGTTTTCCCTCTAATATTATTGCGAACATTTTTGGATTTGAAGCCAGAGAGATGTACGACGCACCGGAAGGTTCTACCCAAACAC
>JAGBSU010000087.1 GCA_017631705.1 Clostridia bacterium
AATGTGAGTACATACGTTGTTGAGGAAGTGGCGGTCGTGCGATACCACAATAACCGTGCCGACATAATCCATCAAGAAATCTTCCAACCATGCAATGGAAGCAATATCCAAGTGGTTGGTCGGTTCGTCCAATAAGATGATATCCGGTTGGCCAAATAAGGCTTGTGCTAACAACACCTTCACCTTATCTTTATCCGGCAAAGATGCCATGGTATCATACAACAAATCGGTCGAAAGTCCTAAACCTTGCAAAATCTGACCAGCCTCGGTTTCTGCTTCCCAACCGTTAAGCTCGGCAAACTCGCCTTCCAATTCCGAGGCAAGCACACCGTCTTCTTCGGTGAAATCCTCTTTGGCATACAAAGCATCTTTTTGTTGCATAATTTCGTACAACCGTGGATTTCCCAAAATGATGGTATCGAGTACGGTGTATTCATCAAATGCGTAGTGGTCTTGCTTTAATACCGACATACGGTTCTTTTTGTCGATGATAACTTCACCGGCAGAGGGCTCTAAATCCCCCGATAAAATGCGTAAGAAAGTCGATTTGCCGGCACCGTTGGCACCGATAACGCCGTAGCAGTTGCCCGGCGTAAACAACAAATTGACATGTGTGAACAGGTTTTGCCCACTAAAATTAATTCCTAAATCCGATACGGTAATCATGGCTCCTCCAAAATTATCAATAATTCGCTCAATATTTTACCATGATTTTTCCAATGTTGCAAGGGTTGTTTCAAAAACTCTAATATCATTTTATCAACGGTGGCGGCACGCGCTGTTTGAAACAGCGGAGAAATGTAAAAATACGGGACAATAAAAGGCAGAAACAGTACCCACCAACCGTAAGAGGCATAAAATCCAACCAAATGATTTAACCGATGAGCGGAAAGTGTGACAGATACCGAAAGCGTGCGTTTTAACGATAGGGGACACGATAACCAATAGATGGCCGGCATGTAACGCAACAACCGTATCTCTACCAATAATAGTGCCAAGACCCCCAAAACGATTCCTAAAAATAACGCGGCGGATGATAACGCGGGATTGTTTTGCAAATACCGATACCAAAACAAAAGTGCCGAACACGGTAAAAATGCAAGAAGCCAATAGCCGTACCGTTTGAGCCAAATGGATAAACGCCACGAAATGCATTTACGATACCGATGATTAAAATAATAAAACAACAATGAAAAACTGACCGTATCGTCACCTTTTGCTATGCGGTAATAAAACCGCGCTTTTCCGGCTTTTAAAGGAGAAATAAGCAATAAATCCAACCACAACAAAACAACGCAAAGCACGGCATTCTGCCAAATAGTGGCATTACCGACGATTGATACCCACAAAAATATACCGAGAAGCTTTACCAAAACAAGAAAACTCTCTACCGCTACCGCTGTTTTTCGATGGCTCTGTAATAAACGGTGAATTTCTTCTCGGCGGATATAAGAACTACGCGACGGCATATACGCTATCACCTCAAGGATAGTATAAGCCGTCGCGTTGATTTTTAGTCTTATAATCTAAATGCTGCCCTTTCGGTGGAATAATCGCAAGCCTACTTTGCGTAGCCAATCCATCGGGATTACCAAAGAAGAAAAGGTTGCTATCAGCAATAACTCACGTGCTGTAAGTCCGGCGGTGCGAAACAGTGTGCCGCCGTAATAAATCAAGCCGATTTGTACCAAAGCAACCACGCTCATAATGATAACAAACAAGGGGTTTTTGGATAAATCCGCCAACAAGTTCAGTCGATAAGTACGCGCATTAAAACTGTTGAAAATCCCACAGAAAATAAATAAAGCAAAAAAGGCAGTCATCCAATATACGGGTGTTGTGCTGTACCGAAATAATTGTTTGGAAATATCCATTTTTAAAAAGGCGGTACACAGCAGTACGGTAAATCCACCGGTGCATAAAATTTGATTTAGCATATAGCGGTTTAATATCGGTTCATCGCGTCGTTTCGGTGGTTCCTTTAAATATTCCGCAAGCGGTGGTTCACCGGCAAAAGCTAAACCTGCCAAGGTGTCCATAATGATATTTATCCACAACATTTGGACTACTGTCACCGGTGTTTCAATACCGATAAACGGACCGATAACCGAAATTCCTACGGCACATAAATTCATGGTCAACTGAAAAATAATAAACTTACGGATGCTTTTGAAGATGGTTCGTCCGTAAAGAATGGCTTTGACAATGGAAGAAAAATTGTCATCTAAAATCACCACATCACCGGCTTGCTTTGCCACCTCGGTGCCGCTGCCCATAGCAAATCCGACATCGGCTTTTTTTAGTGCGGGTGCATCGTTAACACCGTCACCGGTCATACCGACAACCATGCCGTTTTCCTGTGAAAGCCGAATCAATCGGCTTTTATCGCTGGGCAATGCCCGTGATACAACGCGTAATGAAGGGATTCTTTCTCGTAACTCTTTATCACTTAGACTTGATAGTTGTTCACCGCTTAATACGGCAAATCGCTCATCGTCGGTATCGTAAAGAATACCGGCAGAGCGAGCAATCGCTGCCGCTGTTTCTTTTCCGTCGCCCGTCATCATAACCGTTTGTATGCCGGCTTGCTTTACTTGATTGACCGCGTGTCGTACCTCCGGACGTAGTTCATCGCGCAGTCCTACCAAACCGAGCAAAATTAAATCGGACGGTTTTTCGCTGAGCGG
>JAGBSU010000088.1 GCA_017631705.1 Clostridia bacterium
AATCCCGGCGCTCTCTTCCGTAAAACTAGGTGTATTATGCAAAAACACCACCGGTATGGCTACCGCCTCGGCTTTGATGGCAATTAAGGCCGGTGTCGACGAACTCAAATGCTGTGTCGGCACCGACGTGTTACCGCGCATCAACGTGTTGGCGAACATTTTAAATCAATGCGGCGAGCGTATCGGTGTGACAACCAACCTCAACTACAACGAGTTACAACGCATTGTTAAACAAGTGGACTGGATAAACGGCACGGCGCACGGCGAAGAAGTGTTGGATGCTGTAAAAGAAGCGAATATTACCACTTCCAATGCCACACCGCTTGACGCTAACGATTCTTTGGAAACCGTGACCGCCACCGTAAAAGCGTTGGGTTACGATTTATCCGATGACGATTACACCAAAGTGTACGAGGAATTTTGCCGTTTAGCAACTCGCAAAACCGTGAGTTCCAAGGATTTGGAAGCAATTGTAGCAAGCGTTGCATTACAAGTGCCGCCTACCTACAAGCTGATTAGTTATGTTATCAACAACGGTAACATTATTTCGGCATCCGCCCAAATCAAATTAGAAAAGAACGGTGAAGAAATTTCCGGTATTTGCACTGGTGACGGTCCCGTTGATGCTTCGTTCCGTACATTGGAACAAATTATTGGCACACACTTTGAATTGGACGATTTCCAAATCCAATCCGTTACCGAAGGCCGCGAGGCTGTCGGTTCGGCTTTGGTACGGCTTCGTCATAACGGACAATTGTTTTCCGGCAATGGTATTTCCACCGATATTATCGGCTCGTCCATTCGCGCCTACATCAATGCCGTAAACAAGATTGTCTACGAGGAGAACTGATATGAAACTTTCGTTTTCCACCAAAGGTTGGCATGGAAGAACCTTTGATGAATTTTGTGATATGGCGCAAGATTTACGGTTTTCCGGCATTGAACTGCACAACGTGAAAAACCGTCTTTTTACGGATAAAGACAGTGCTTTTCAAGAATATGCCACCGCTGCCACCTTGCGTAAATTATATGAAAAGAAATTGAGTGTTCCGTGTATCGACAGTATCTGCGATCCTGCCGATGCTAAAACCCATAAAGAATCTCTTGCCGAAGTACGGGAATGTTTGCGTATTGCGAAAAATTTGCACATCCCCTACGTTCGCGTGCACGCTACCGATACCGGTGACGATGCCGTGAAAACGGTACAAAACTTCTTGGAAATGGCACTTCCCGAAGCGGAAAGTGCCGGTGTGACCGTGTTGCTTGAAACCAACGGTCTATTTTGCAACACCACTAAACTGCGCGATTTGTTAGAGCATTTTGCTTGCGATAGCCTGGCAGCGTTATGGGATATGTATTCTCCGTATTTCTGCGTACAAGAAGCACCGGAAAAAACCATTGAAAACTTGGGCGCTTATATCAAGCACATTCATATTAAAGATGCTGTGCGCTCGGAAAACGGTACCAGTTTCTGCTTAATGGGCGAAGGTGAACTGCCGATTAGCGAAATGATTGCCGCCTTGCGTTCGGTGAACTACGATGGATTTGTTTCGTTGGAATGGGCACCGGAATGGTGCAAGGAATTGGACGATATGGAAATCATATTGTCGCAATTTGAAAACTTCATGAGCCAGTTCGATGATACTTCCAAATCGGGAAATACTCTCTATTACAACAAAGCACATACCGGCAAATACGTTTGGAAAAAGGATTTGCTGATTGACTGCACGTTCCCGCAAGTGTTAGACCGCATGGTTGAGGAATTTCCCGACCATTTAGCGTTTAAATACACCACCTTGGATTACACGCGTACGTACTATGAGTTCCGCAAAGACGTGGATAACTTTGCACGCGCGTTGGTTTCTCTGGGTGTTAGAGCGGGACATCACGTGGCATTGTGGGCAACCAACGTACCGCAATGGTATATCGCCTTTTGGGCAACCACCAAAATCGGTGCCGTGTTGGTAACGATGAACACCGCCTATAAAATTCACGAAGCGGAGTATTTGTTAAAGCAATCCGATACCCATACCTTGATTATGGTAGACGGTTTCCGTGATGCCAATTATTCCGAAATCATTGCCGAACTGTGCCCCGAACTGAAAAACACACCGTCCGGCCAACCGCTTCACAGCCATCGCTTGCCATTCTTACGTAACGTGATTACCGTCGGTTTCAAACAAGACGGTTGTATCACGTGGGAAGATGCGTTAGCGCGTGCCAATACCGTTCCGGTAGAACAAATTCATCGCATGGCGGCTGCCGTGGATAAAGACGACGTATGTAACATGCAATACACCTCCGGTACTACCGGATTCCCCAAAGGGGTTATGCTGACGCACTATAACGTGGTGAACAACGGTAAATGTATCGGCGACCGCATGGATTTATCCACCGCC
>JAGBSU010000089.1 GCA_017631705.1 Clostridia bacterium
CTAAAAACACATTAGTTAGCATTTGCAATCGAATCATACAAACCCCTGGTCGTTACGGAGTTGGTGAAGTTCCGGAAACTCTTATACGCGATTGGCGCGGTTCTAAAAAAGGCAACCTTAATTGGAGAAAGTTATTAAATGATTTCGTTCAAGAAGAGACATTTGACTATTCTTTCTGCCCGCCGGACAGACGTTTGGAGGAAACGGGATTTCTATTTCCGGATTTTAACGAAAAAGAATTTGTTGCAAGAAGAATCCTGTTTATGGTTGACACATCTGGTTCTATGCAAGAAGATGACTTGAACCAGGTTTATGGAGAGCTACACAGAGTAATTCAACAGTTTCAAGGAAAATTAGAAGGAGAGGTCGGCTTCTTTGACACAGAGGTTATACCGCCCAAGTCGTTTACTAATGTCAAGGAGCTAAATAATATTTATGCTGGCGGCGGTGGTGGGACAAGTTTCAAGGCAATCTTTGACTATCTCAGAGATAACCGTGTGGACACTTTGCCGGATTGTATCAATATCTTTACCGATGGTTATGCTCCGTTTCCAAATAAAGACGAGGCAATGAATATACCGGTTTTGTGGTTAATCAATAACCACAAAGTAACACCTCCGTGGGGCAAGGTGATACGGATGGTTAGTCGAGAGTGATTTGTCCACCACGTTTTTTCACCAACTTAAACCACACCTTAAACCAATTTTATTTACATGGTGAGCAATTATGAACATTTATGGGAAGATGATATAACTTGTTCTTATTTTTGTGAACTGTTATGAACGCTTATGAACACTTATACGAAACTAAGCATTGAAATCCCCACAATGAAACCGTTGGATTAAAAAGATTAAAGGACTATGACATCAAAAATGTCATAGTCCTTTTTTATTTTATGAGTTCGATAAACCGGAATTGGTCTATTCTTTACTGATTACTTTTTTCTGCCAAGATTTCTCGTTGCATTTGGGGCAACGCATATATCTTGTTCTGTTTACATGGGGTGCCCACAGCACGTTGTTATATGTGGGAACATGTCTATGCCCACATTTTTTGCATTTGTAATATCCTGCTGTTTGCTCTATTTTTATAGCGTAAAAGCCAGCGGCAAGAAAAGGAACTAAACCAATAAAGATCAATACGGTTCTCAGCCACTCCACCATTTGTATAGAGGGTATCGCTGCAATTGCCATTGTTATCAAGCAAGGAATCCCCGTTGCAACACATAACATGATTTCCGTACGAAGCAATTTTTTGTCGCTTTCCTCTTTTTGCTTTACCATTTCCAGCAAGTTGTTTTCCAATTCTTTGTTGTAATTATCCATTGTAATTACCTCCCCACATAACAATTCGTTTACCGTAATTTCAAGGATTTCGCACAAATCAAGCATAAGAGAAACATCCGGCAACCCTTTTCCTCTTTCCCATTTTGAAACGGCTCTATCCGTGATGCCGAGTTTTTCGGCAAGAGTTGCTTGCGTTAAATTATGGCTGATTCTTTGCGATGCAATAAATTCACCAATCTTGATTTGATTCATTCGCACATCCTCCTATCGCAATTAGTTTAAACGAAATTTGAGTAAAAGTACACAAACCAATCGTTGAGTGAGGGTATAAACAATTCATTGGTTAGTATATTATAAAAGCTTCAAGGTGTTATGTAAAGCAAAAAGACTTGAAAAACAACGGTTTTTCTGTTATACTGTAAAATAGTAGAGATAAGGGAGTGTGATTTATGGATAAACGACTGTATAAATCCAGTACAGATAAAAAACTGGACGGTGTTTGCGGCGGAATAGCGGAATATTTTAACGTGGATTCTACCATTATTCGTTTGGCATGGGTGCTGTTTTCGGCACTTGGCGGAAGTGGGATTTTGGCATATATTATTGCTGCTATCGTTATGCCGCGAAAACCGGAAGAATTATAAATAGTAAGGACTATGAAGCTAAAACGTCATAGTCCTTTTGCTTGTAGGGAAAAACAGCACTGTTCGATGGTGTTCGAACAGTGCTGTTTGCGTTTGGATATTTATTTTTCCAAATACCGTTTAGCTTGTGTGGTGAATAGGGTGTGGTATTTTCCTTGCAGTGCCAACAATTCCTTGTGGTTGCCTTGTTCTACCAGCAAACCGTTCTCCAAAACCAAAATGCGGTCGGCAATGGTTGCACTGGATATACGGTGCGAAACAAAGATGGTTGTTTTGTCATTGCGTAAACGGTCAAACTGATTGAAGATTTCCTGCTCTGCTATCGGGTCTAATGAGGCAGTCGGCTCATCTAAAATAACAATATCCGAATCGGCATAAAACGCACGCGCAATCGCCAATTTTTGCCATTGCCCAATTGAAAGTTCAATGCCGTTTGGTTCAAAAATCCGCATCAGCGGTGTTTGATAGCCGTTGGGTAGTTTTTCAATAAAATCGGTTGCCGCACTTTGCCGGGCGGCAAAACGCATCAAATCGGCATCTCCTTTATGAACATCACCGAAGCCGATATTCTCCTCGGCAGTTACCGCATATTTCCCGAAATCTTGGAAAATAATCCCAAATGTTTGGTACAGGCTTTTTGTGTCGTATTCCTTTATGTTTTTACCGTCTAAACGTATTTCACCGTCGGTGGGGTCATACAAGCGGGTTAATAATTTAATCAGCGTGGTTTTTCCTGCACCATTTAGCCCTACTAAGGTAACGGTTTCACCCGGATTGATAACAAAACTAATATCTTTTAAAACGTATCGTTCTGTCCCCGGATAGCGGAAACTGACGTTTACAAACTCAATAGTATGTTTAGCATCTCGCTGTACCGATAACGCAGGCTCTGCTGTCGGCACGACGGTACGCTTTTCTTTCATAAACGTAATCAGGTTATCAATAAACAGCGTACCCTCATAGATAGTACCGGAAGAGGTAATCAACGTGCTCACGCACATTGCAATCGAAGCAATCGCACCGGTATATAACGTGTAATCGCCGATTTGAATACGTCCGGTGAAAACTTGTATTGCTAAAACAACGTAGAACACCAAGTTGATAATGCCGCTTAACATGGCGAACAACAAATGCCACAAACCTTCGTGAACAATCAACCTCCGCAAACCGGTGTAGTATTGCCGGAAAATCGAAAGAAAGCGTTTGATGAAAGTATCTGCAAGGTCATATAACCGAATTTCTTTTATCAAATCTTTGTCCACCAATAAACCGGAATAATAGTTCATTTGGCGGCGTTCTTTGGAACGGTGACGCATGTATTGGAAGTTCTTACGGCGATAGATGAAATTAACAATAGCCGACGGAATCGATACCAATAACACAATTATAGTAATAAGGCTCAAACCGGGTGCGGTGAAGAGAATTGCCAAAAAGCTGATAAGCTCAATCACCGAACTGATAATACCGAACGTTTCTGTCATAATCAGTAGCGGACGATGACCGGCTTCGCGGTTGGCATTTTCCATCTTTTCATACAAGATCGGATTATCGAAGGAAGCGATATCCAACTCCTTTGACTTTTCCATAATTTGTTTTTTAACTTCTTGTACTACTTTTTCGCCGGCAATACGGTTGACTGAACGACTGACGGTGTTGACGATTTGTTGCAATAAGCCGTATACGAATAAAGCCAACAACAAATAAACGATACTCGATGACCAAAACTCACTTTCCGGCAGTCCGCCGATTTTGATGACGTTTTGTAACTCGTTCAAAATATTTTTGGAAATAAGCGAGCCGACAACCGGTGTGATACCTTTAAATAGCGCCACCAAAAACAAGACAAACGGAATCCATCGTCCGGTTCGCCACACCAATTTTACGATATAACCGAACCGTAAAAAAAAACCGTAAAACACTTCTTTGAGAAATCTCGGGACGTCTTTTATCGATTGCGGAGCTGGCGGTCTTTCATGAGAATAGGGAGGACGACGCCCCCAAAAATATGCGGCCATTGAAAATTCTCCCTTAAATAAATAATTTATTCAATTGTATAACAAGGTGTTTTTTTTGTCAAGCGAACTCCCTGTGTCGAAAAAACTACTTGATAATAGACCTAATAATATGTTAAAATATTATGAACAAACAGTTTGGAGGGGAATTATGGTTGCTGATAAACGGAAAAGCAAACAATGGATTTTTCCACGTCATGCGGTAGTGAGAAACCTATTATACCTACCATTGCTTTGCTATACCAAACTGGCATATCACATAAAAATCGAAAAATTTTGTGACGAACAAAAACGTCCGTATCTTATTTTATTTAACCATCAAACTGCATTTGACCAGTTTTTTGTTTCGTTAAGTTTCAAGCAACACGTGTACTATGTTGCCAGCGAAGATTTGTTTTCTAATGGCTGGGTGTCTCGCTTGATCACTTGGTTGGTGGCACCGATTCCGTTTCGCAAATCCACCTCGGATATTACGGCGGTAAAAAACTGTTTGCGTATCGCCAAAGAAGGCGGCAGTATTGGTATGGCACCGGAGGGGAATCGTACATACAGCGGAACTACCGAACATATCAAACCATCCGTTGCCGCACTCGCCAAAGCGCTTGGTTTACCGATTGCCATTTACCGCATTGAGGGCGGCTTTGGTGTGCATCCTCGGTGGAGCGATACCCTCCGCAGAGGCAAAATGCGTAGTTATGTTTCCCGTGTGATTGAACCGGAAGAATACGCTTCGATGAGCAAAGAAGAATTGTTTGCCATTATCAAACAAGAACTGTACGTCGATGAACGAAAAGACACTTCTAATTTTTATCACAAGTGCACTGCCGAATATTTGGAACGCGTACTGTATTATTGTCCGTTTTGCGGGTTGTCGATCTTCGATAGCAAAAACGATACGGTTACTTGCCGCCGTTGTCTGCGCACGGTGCAGTATCTTCCGAACAAAACGCTCAAAGGTGTTGGTTTTGATTTCCCGTATACCACGCTAAAAGATTGGTACGATGCGCAATGTCAATTCGTTATCAATGTGGATACGTCGCTGTACGGCGATTCGCCTTTGTATAGCGATGCAATTTGTTTCCAAGAAAGCATTTACTGCAAAAACAAAGTAAAGATAGACAAGAATGCAACCTTAACGTTGTATGCCGACCGCATAGTGGTAGAAACAGCGAAAGAAACGTATACCTTTTCTTTCACTGAACTGTCAGCAGCTACGGTTCTCGGTAAGAACAAATTGAACTTATATAAAGATAACCGCGTATTCCAATGTAAAGGCAAAAAACAATTCAACGCGGTGAAATATCTGAATTTCTATTATCGCACGTTAAACGTAGAAGAGGAGGGTAATAATGGCAGATTTTTGGGATTATAGTGTGTGGGGTGGCATTATCCTTTTTGCCGTCTTGCTACTTAGCTTGTTGGTGGCGAATACTTTAAAACGAAAAATTCCGCTACTAAAAAAATCGCTGATTCCTACTTCGGTGTTAGGCGGACTGCTATTGTTATTACTTTCGGTTATCTATAAGTCATCAACCGGAACGGAGCTGTTTAATACGGCTGTTTTCGGCGGAAACGGCATGATGCTTTTGGAAGCCATTACATATCACTCGTTAGCCATTGGGTTTATTGCTACTTCGTTTAAGCCTTCCAAAGAAAAAATCAACAAAAAACGCACGGTGGAAGTCTTTAACACCGGTTTGACAACGGTAGCAACCTATTTGATTCAAGGTATTGTTGGCTTAATCATTACTTTGCTGATTTCTTCTTTTATAGTAAAAGATTTCTTTCCGGCGGCAGGTATCTTGTTGCCGTTCGGTTTTGGGCAAGGCACCGGTCAAGCCATGAACTACGGTAACATTTACGAAATGGACTATGGCTTTGTCGGTGGCAAGAGCTTTGGTCTTACGATTGCGGCGTTGGGATTTTTGTCAGCCAGCTTAGGCGGTGTTATACGTCTTCATGTACTAAAAGTAAAAGGGAAAATTCAACCAAACAGCGATGAAACAGCCGAGCAATTTGCCACTGACGATATTCAAACGGCTGACGAAATCCCTATGAACGGCAGCATTGATAAAATCACGGTACAAATGGGATTTGTTTTTGCGGCATATTTAGCGGCATATTTTCTCATGTATGGTTTGGGATTGCTTTTACCGGGCCTCAAATCCATCCTTTACGGCTTTAACTTCTTATTTGGTGTTTTGGTGGCGGTGGCTATCAATTCCTTGTTGAGTGTTTTACGCCGTAAAGAGATTATGAAACGGCAATATGTGAATAGTTTTCTCATGAATCGTATCAGCGGTTTCTTCTTTGATATTATGATTGTAGCCGGAATTGCCGCCATACAATTGGATGTGTTGAAAGGCTATGGTGCCATTTTGTTGCTGTTGGGTATTGTTGGTATGGCGATAACGTATTGGTATGTGTTGCTTGTGTGCCGAAAACTTTATCCCGATTATACCGAAGAGCAATTTTTGGCGATGTATGGTATGCTTACCGGCACGGCAAGTACCGGCATTATCTTGCTGCGTGAAGTGGATAAAGGCTTTACCAGTAATGCAGCAGAAAACTTGGTTTATCAAAACTTGCCGGCTATCGTGTTCGGTTTCCCGATGATGATTGTGGCGACAATGGCGCCAAAAATCCCGCTGGAAACCTTGGGTGTTATCGTAGCATATTTTGTGGTGTTGAATATTATTTTGTTTCGTTCTAAAATTTTTAAAAAGAAAGTGTAAAAACGCTTAGCGAGAGCAACGGAGATTTTAAAATCTCCGTTGCTTTTTTATACATTCCTTTTTTATTTACGGTGTGGTCGTATAAACACCAAATATTCTGCCAACGCACAAACGGGTAGGGCGGCAAAAATATCAATTACCGAATGTTGTTTCACAAAGGCAACCGAAATACAAACCGCGACGACAGCGAAAACCACCAAACCTTTCATCGGCTTGGAGGCGGATTTTTCACGCAACCACGCCGAGGCGATTCCCAACGAATATGCTACATGTAAAGAAGGGCAAACGCCGGTATTGGTATCCAATGTATAAATAACCCGTAAAAGGTCTGTTAGTATATTTTCTCGTGGAATTTCTATTGGTCGTAAATCTTGCCGAGTGGGGAAAACAATGTAAATAAACATCGCCACCGCTTGTGTAATCATAATGTATTTTTGAAGATTTTTGAAATTTTCAACATCATATAATACAAAATATAACAGCGATACCACAATCAGCAAATACCAACCGACATACGGAATCACAAACCACTCACAAAACGGTATGACATCGTCAAGCGGACTGTATATGGGATAACAGCGTTCTGCGGGAATAAGGTTTTCTGTGAGAAAATACAAGAAAAAATATCCCACCCAACCGAGCAACAACAATAAATGCCGATATTCCGGTGAGGTGATATTCGATAACCGCAAATGACGGTAATCAACCATTGGTTTTTTCATACGGCACCTCATCCATTCGATTTGTTTTATAACACTTTTTGGGGATATTGGCATATGGGACAACAGTATGTAACGGTAGACTTTCGGCAATTGCCGTGATTTCATCGGCAATATACCGACAAATGCGTTCGCGCTCGCTTTTAATCGATGCAGTAGGGGAAAAGGCTGTCGGTTTGCCGATGTACATTTTTTTGAGTTTCGGTGCAATGTATAACGGCACAAAGTTGACAGCGTTTCCGGTACGCTTGTGATATAGTTTGGCAACATCGACAAATTTATCTTGAAAAGCATTGACGATGTGATTGTACGGCTCATAACATTCCGGAAAAATCAATACATGCTTGCCGTCTTGTAAGGCGTTGACCGTTAAACGAAAAGTGGAAAGCAGACGATTGTCGTGATATACCGGAATGGTACGGGCATTGTTAAAAACGCAGGTCGAAAACGGTGCTATGGCATAGGAAAGCAATTTGTAAAACCAACGAATATATTTCGGTTTACCACTCCAAAAATCGGCATACGCGTAAGCAGGAACTTCTTTTACGTGCATCATTTGATAAGCACACCAGGTTACGCTGCTTTCGGGTAAAAACAGTTCTCCGCAAATCGGGCCGTTCATTTGTGTGTGGTTTCCCACCAAAATGCAAGGCCCGTTCGACAGGTTTTCCATTCCTTCTAGCGTGATTTTGGGGTAAAATAAGTGGACAAGTCCGCGAACAAGCCGAAAAAACACTTTGGAAAAATAAGAAGTTTTTTGCATCTGAAAATTCACATCCTTTTATTAAGAAATAACGAATGTGTAAAGCAGTATACCATGAAAATATGAATAAATAAAGTCTTTTTATAATTCTAACCGTTATAATTTGTCTTTTCGGCACATAAGATTTTTGTATATTTTCCTTGTCGCTGTGAACACTATACGACAAGGAGGAATGACAATGAACTATCAAGACTATGAACCGGATAACGAAGAGAAAAAAAGCGGAAAGGTTTTTTATTGGGTGTTAGCAGCGTGTATGATTGCTGTTTGCGGGGTTATTGTAACAACGGTTGCCGGAACCTTACCGAAAGATATTCCCGAAGAAACTCAAAGAGTTACAACAATTACAACTACCGTTAAAAGCACGTCATCGATACAGCAAGTAGTGATACCTGCTACCGATATTCCCGATGACCGAACCACCACAACCACTCACACAACGACAACCACGACCACGGCAAAACCCGCCGATTTGTTTGTGTTGCCGGTTTCCAATCGCGTGTTGCGTCCGTTTAACGAAACGTTACAATATTCCGAAACGTTGGGCGAATGGCGCACGCACAACGGCACTGACTTTGAAGCCGAGGAAAACCAATCAGTCAAAGCGGTGGCAGAGGGAACAATACAGACTGTTGTCAAAGATGCACTATGGGGAAATATCATTGAAATCGACCATGGCGGAAAGCGTGTTTCGCGTTATTGCGGAGTGACGGCTACCGGCATCAAACAAGGCGATACTGTCAAAGC
>JAGBSU010000090.1 GCA_017631705.1 Clostridia bacterium
CGATTATTATCCGGTGGATTCGGTGATTGGCATTGTACTCAACCCCGAAGATATTCACGTTATGAAGAAATCAGAATACTCCGGTATGTTCGGTGATTATAGTTCCTATTCGGAAGAATTTGACGAAATGGCAAATTCCGAAATTGACCTCACCGAAGACGCTACGGAGGCAGAATTATGATGAAATCAAAAGCATCTGCCGCTCCGTTTGCGGTGTGGATGGCTTTGTTTACCGTGATTCCGCTCGGTATTGTGTTGTGGTTTGCGTTCACCGACGACAACGGTAGTTTTACGCTATCCAATTTGAGTTCCATTGTAGAATATGCCGGCACGTTCGGCATCTCGATTGCGCTCGGCGGTATTGCCACTATTCTTTGCTTGGTATTGGCGTTCCCGATTGCGTACACCATTTCTCGCTCGCAAGGTCGCATGCAACAAACCATGGTCATGATTATCATGCTGCCTATGTGGATGAACTTTTTGTTGCGTACCTATGCGTGGATGTCACTGTTAGAAAACAACGGTTTTATCAACCAATTTTTACGGCTTATCGGTGTGTTGCCCGCAGGTCACTCGGTAGAATTGATTAACACCGGCGGTGCGGTGGTATTGGGCATGGTGTATAACTTTCTGCCCTTTATGATTTTGCCGCTGTATTCCGTCATGGCAAAAATTGATAACAGCATTATCGAAGCCGCACAAGACTTGGGCTCGAACACCTTGCAAGTGTTCGGCAAAGTCGTGCTGCCGCTTTCTATTCCCGGCATGCTCAGCGGTATTACCATGGTATTCGTGCCAGCAGTTAGTACGTTTGTTATCACCAAATTGCTCGGCGGTAGCAAAACACTCATGATTGGCGATACCATCGAAACCATGTTCATCGGCCAAGGTGCCAACTATCACGTCGGTGCCACGCTGTCGCTCGTACTCATGGTCATGATTTTGGTATGCATGGCTGTCACCGGTATGGTGGATAAGGGAGAGGGGGATGACCTTGCATGAAAACGCTCTCTCGTATCTATAACGCATTCATTTTCACTTTCTTGTACGCACCGATTGTGGTGCTCGTCATCTTCTCGTTTAACGATTCCAAAAGCCGTGTGGTGTGGAACGGTTTTTCCTTGCGTTGGTATCAAGAACTGTTCCAAAACAACGAAATTTTATCCGCTTTGTGGGTAACCTTGTCCATCGCGGTGATTGCTACCATCGTTTCTACCGTCATTGGTACAGCGGCGGCAATCGGTATTCGTAGCGTCAATTCCCGCGTTCGTCGGGTACTCATGGCCATCAACAATTTCCCGATGGTTAACCCCGAAATTGTCACCGGTATTGCCCTTATGCTGTTGTTTGTGTTTATTCATAAAACAACCGGCTTGTTGCAACCGGGGTATCTTACCCTGCTTCTCTCGCACATCACGTTTTGTATTCCGTATGTGATATTACAAGTACTCCCCAAACTGCGCCAAGCCAACCCTCACTTGTACGAAGCGGCGGTAGATTTGGGTTGCCATCCGTTCAAAGCGTTCCTTAAAGTCATGGTACCGGAAATTTTACCCGGTATCTTAACCGGCGCACTAATGGCATTCACCATGTCGCTGGACGATTTTGTCATTAGTTTGTTTACGTCCGGTGCTTCGGCACAAAATTTGTCGGTTACCATTTATGCCATGGTAAAACGCCGTGTCACGCCCGAAATCAACGCGTTATCCACGCTGATATTCGGCACCATGCTGATATTGCTCATTTTGGTGAACGTGTTGCAAAAGCGTTCCGACCCACACAAAAAAAGGAGGGTCACC
>JAGBSU010000091.1 GCA_017631705.1 Clostridia bacterium
GGAATAGTAGGTGCTTCGCTTTGAATGTCCTCAATTTCAATATATTTTCTGTTTTTATAAACTTTCATTTAGCCTTCCACCTTTCCATAGATTTCAAATCGTGTGCCGATAGGGAACAGTTTTGTATTGTCGTTCAAAGCAGCCAAAACCTCTTGCAGTGCATTGCTAAAAGACAAGTCATCAACAAAAATGAGTGCATTGCCAACCATAGCATTGTGCGCCCTGTTGTTTTCAGTTCCCACTGTGTGAATAAGCCCGTCAGCAAGAACTGTATAACATCGTGTTTCAGATAAACCAACCGTACCTGTTGTAACATTATTTGCACGGAAAATATAATGACTATTATTTATAACAATTCGCATTGCTCCAAGTGTTAAAGCCGTAGCAGTTTTGGGGAATAATACCCTTACAATAAATTCCTTGCATTTTGCAATGTCGGGAAATTCTTCGGCAGTCGCAAATATTCCGTTGACTTCTTCGGTTGTGGTAATGTTTACTATTTTCTCCCAAGTGCCGCCGGCGGGAATGGATGCAATTGCCTGTGCCACCGCTTTCCCGCTTTGCGGATTTTCGCTTTCCGGCTGATAGGTTTGGTCAACAACGGGTAGGATACCGTCTTCGCCTTTATCCCCCTTGTCACCTTTTTCACCGCGCAGTGCCGCAATATCAAAAAGGTTTCCTTTGTCATCTTTTATACGTAAAATTGCCATTGTATAACCCCCTTATCCTTTGGCATACTGCATTTCTGCATACACTCGTCCGTCAATGTTTTTCCAATTTCCTTCCAGTGAAATCGAAATATTCCCGCTTTCTGTGGTACGAACATTCGCCCCCGCGCTGTTTAAATCGTAGGCGACTCCGTTTACGCCTTGCAAAATGCAAGTAACGCCTTTTAACACAAAGGCACCGTCAATATGATGCGGAATAAGCAGCGACGACGTGTTCGCAGCGCTGTCGTAAACGAATGTGTTGGCATTCACGTGCAATGCCTTTTTGTAAACGTGCGAGCCGAAATAATAATCGGTTGTGCGGTATTCCACACCGGCGGTCATGGGCGGGTTTTCCCACACCCACGCGCTGAACACGTAGGATGCATTTTTGTATCGTCGCAATTTATAGTCGGACAACGCACCCAAAAACTCTTGAATAATAAAGTTGTTATTGTGCGTGTAAACAAATAAATGTCCCGCGCTAAACGCGTTTTCAATGGTAACACCGGAAGTGGTAATGTAATACCACCCGTTTTCGGTAATGCTGTCCAACTCGTCAAGCGATGTGATAACCACATGCTTTGACCATACGCTCCCCAAGCCGTACCCTGCCGGAGCGGCGCCGATTTGTGCAAGGGTAACTTTGTGCGGATTATTCTCGTCTTGCAAGTGACCGCTTCCTACCTCTTTTAAACGTTGAATATCTTCCTCGCTTAAAGATTCACCGGTTGGGTCTATTTGCACATTACAGTTATCCGGCATCTCCCCTGTCCCGACATACACACCCGATTGCCCGTCCAGTTCCCCGTCTTCCCACGCTTTACGCAAACCGTCGGTAAGCGCTTCGGCCTCATTCATCACTTGTTGCCAAGCAGGAAGCATCTCCGGCAAGGCGGTGCCGTCCTCGCGTTCCTCGAACAACAAAAATGCCGGAGCCGCATGAAAGCACAGCGTTTCCTCGCCGTTTTCGTTCACCGTCACCGCCACCAACCGCACCGCGGCAACCCCTGCCGCCGTCCAAGTGCGCGGTACGGTGTAACTCACCACACCGTTTTCGGCATCCAACAGTTCGGTAATATCGTAGCCGCCGCTGCCGTCGGTAATTTCCAACCGATACCGACAATTCGTCGGCTCGCTCGGCACCGTAAAATGCAGTTCGGCAATGTGATGGTCGCCAAACACCCCTGCCGGTTGCGGCTCGGCAGGAATGGTTTTTTCGGCGGTCACCGTAAAATTCAGCGTATATACAGCCATTTTATCCCTCCAATAAGCAGAGAAGCCGTATCCGAGCCCGATTTTTACAGGCGGATTTCTGCCTCCGCTGTGTTAAAATACTTTAAAACATCAACTTGCGAAGCGACAAGCGTTTTTCCGCAATACGGTTATTCAGCGTGCGCTGTGAGGATGCTCTGTTCGATGCTTTTTTAGCATCGGTATCACGATGAATCGCGTTTCGCTTGCGTGTTAATATCTCCATAGCGGCATCCCGTGCTTTGGCAAGATTTTTCTCTGCTATCTGCCGTGAACGGACAACTCCTTGCCGCTTTGCCGCAGCAATGCCGGAATCGGATAACCCCCAATTGGCAACCTGTTCCGCCAAACGACGCTTTTGAATCAGCGACTTTACCAACTGTGTATTGTACTTTTCGTTGGCTTTTTCCTGCTCGGCAATATCGTCCTGACGCAGTTTTTCCAACTCTTCATCTCTCTCGGCATCCGCCTTGTGGTCATACGCCTGCTCTGCCTTCTCGGCGGCGGCAGACTGCGTGGCAATGTATTCGCCCAATAACCATTCGACCTCTTTGGCGGTTAATATTTTTCGTGTCCCTGCCATGGTATTCCTCCTTGTATCATTCCTTCAAATGCATGGTCACGCTGTTAAGGCATAACTGTTCACCGGCGAGCCGAATTCCCAACCGCCTCACGCGCAAGCCGTTGGGTGTGGCATGCAATCCCTCCACCGCACGCGACGGATGCGGTAAATCCTTCACCTCACCGTGCTCGGTCACATACGATACCGCGACTTTCCCTTCGGCACGCGCCTCGGCAAACATGCGGTACACCGTTTTGTGGCGTTCGGGTGTCCCGAAATCGTAATGCTTGGTACACACCATGCCGCGAATCGGCACCGGTGAAGCGGTGAGTACCGCGTTAACCCAATTGCTCCCGGTATGGGTCAGCCTTGTATCATACTGCCCTTTCAAGGTGTATAACACCGTCGCTAACGAGTTTTCCACCCGATACGATGAGGGAAGTTCCAACACACCGTTTCGGGCCAGCAAGGTCAACGGCTGTGCGTTCGTGTTAGCGGTGGAAAACCGATAAAATGTTGGCGTTTCTTCGTCGGTTGCCACCCACACGGTATCGTTCCACAATAAATAGTAGCGGCCATCCAGCACCGCCGCCGCTGCAAAGGACGGCGCACCGTTTTGCCGCAGCAGCGGCTCTATCGGCTGTGAAAGACGAGTCACACACCGCTGTGACAGTTGTCCGGTGGATTGCAGCGCATATACCGAGCCGTCACGGCATGCCCACCACAAACGGTTGCCGCAAAGCGCCACCGTTTTGGGTAAGTCGCACCCAATTTCGGCGTGCAACGGGGTCAGCGGAAACACTGCTGTCCCGGTAATATCGGTCACCTCGCCTGCCGTCACCTGCTCTGCCGTGACGGCAGAAGTCGTCGCGTATTCGGCAGCATACAACTCATGCTCCTTAAAGAGAATCAACAGCGAGCCTTGCTTACCAAAGGCTGTCAGCGGTTGATTCGGTGTTCCCACCACCACGGTGTTGCTTTCGGGAAAATACAACGGATTGTTCAAATCACTCCACACGATACTGCCGTCGTTACTGCCGCCCAAAAAGAGGCGTGTACCGCCGATGACGGCACCGCGGTCACCGCCGAACCAAGTGGCAAAACGCATGTCATAGGGCAACCCTACCGCTCGGTTGTCACAGTCCGCCACAGCGGTTAAATTGTTGCGAATATCCCCTGCCGGCAACGGATGTACCTGGCCGTTTTGCGTAAACCAAAAACAGTCGGTTTGGACATCCAAATGCAAACGCAAGCCGCCGACTTCTTCGGAAGTCCGTCCGTCGCCGATAATGGACCACTGTGTTTTTGTGCCGTTTCGCTGTACCGTCACCTCTAAACTGCTGCGGCTATACAGCGGCGGCAAATAATAGTACAGTCCCTCGCCGTCGGTGGTGAAGGTGGCACGAAACTGCATGGTCAGCAAATTGTTCCCCTCCAACAAATCCCCTGTCAGCATCGTTTCGTTGCGGGTTTTCACCGGCACGGCATTGCTCATGCGAAGCGGAACATAGATTTCCTTGGTGATGTCCTCAAACCGCTTTTGCGAAGCCTTGGCACCGATAATCGTGCCGTCGTTTAAAAATAACAAGGCACTGAAGCGATGCCGTAAATCACCGCCTACCGGTGCCAAAAAGCCGTCTAACCCAATACTACCGTTGCAGTACCACAGCGCATTAAAGGCATGTCCTGCCGTGTCAAAGGCAGAGAGCCACACATCGGCTCCCGATTCGTAGTTGCCGGCATGCAAAGCCAAAATCCAACCATCGGCATCGGTAAAATAGCGCGTGGTGTCGTCGCTCGTCGACCACATCAGGCTCGTCAAATTGGTGGTAAACCCCTCGCGACAGCGTAACGCACCGCGCTCCCACCAAACATTTTCACCATCGGCACATTGACGGTCACCAATCAGCGTCGGGTCGGTACCGACGTTGATACCGTCGCACAATGCCTGCACCGTTGCCGCGATACGTTTGGAAGACCCAAGACGAGGATGCCTCATGTGTCGCACCCCCTCGGCAACACATCGGTGCGACGCTGATAAGAACGGCAGCAAGCGGTGCGGCGGCCGTCGTATAATGCCGCGAACAGCGCTTGGTTGTCGCCGTCGTTTTGTGCCGCCGCTGTCAGCATGGCAATCCCGTAAGGCAACACTCCTCGTGCGGTGGGCTCGGAAAGCGGAATTTGTTCTTGCAACGATACCAGCATTGGCGGTAAGGTGCCGTTTTCCGCTATCGCCAATTCCGCCACGATTTGATTAACCACCGCTAACCCCATTTTATACAGTTCGGTTTGGCGACGGCTGTCCGGCTCGCCTAAATTATCCGTGTAATTGAGTAAGCGCAACGCTTGACGGAACGCTTCTTTTCCCGTCATACCGTCACCTCCTGCGGTAGGTTTTCCAACTCTCTGAGCAACCCGTCCATGTCGGGGATTGTGCCTTTTGGCAAGCGTTTTAGATATTGCTCCACCGTAATCACACCCTTTTGCAAGAGGTTATCCAGCGTGAGCACCGCTTGGCTTTCGCTCCACAGCGTGGCGCTGCCGACATCGACGCGTGCGTTAATCAGCAAATTGCGGTACCGCATACCATCAAACGGTAAATACCATACCCCCGATTCGTCGGCAATTTTGAGTGCGCGTTTGCCGTAGCCGGTCACCCAAAATTCCGCCCATTGCCGTGCCACTTCCTCGCAAAACGCATGGAAGCGTAAACGAACCGCGTTAAGCGGCATCATGGCGGCTTCACGCACCGCAATAATGGCAGAGGTGTTGTCCGGTGAAATGTCGCCGAGTGCCGCCGCGTTGGCACCGTTTTGTGCCAGGGTGTTGTTCATTAGCGAAGCAAGCGTGCTGTCGAGTGCCGCCGAAAATGCAGGCGGCTCCACATATCCCATCGCATTGCGTACATCGTCGCCGGTACCGAATACCCGAATCACCTGACCGGGGTCGTTGGTCACCGGTTGCTGTACCACATCGCCGTTGACCACCAAAGTCGGCATACCCTGCATCAGCACGCCCCACACCGACGAGGTTTGCATGCGGTTAATCGCAATTTGGTTGGGAATCAGATGCGTAATTTCGCTTTCGCCATACGCACTTTGATAGCGGCTGTCCCAGCGGAACACCGCCAACGGATAACAACGCAGACCGATATCCCACGCACCGCGTACCGTCACACCACGGCATACTTGCACCGCCATAATGCGGTAACTGCCGTCGGCGGCATACTCTTTGTAAAATTTCGTAAGCAGCAATGCCTTGCCTTCGCCTTCCGGCTCACCGGCAGGCGTAAACTCGTCACGGTCGGGACGAATGGCGGCAATTTCGTCGTCGGAACGCCCGTGGTGTTGTGCCAATCGTCGCAGTTCACTCACCGCCATGCGTTTGACAATCATCACAAACGGTTGTTTTTGCACATCGTCCACCGTCGGGTCACCAAAATACACGTTTTCAATATCCAGTACCTCACATGCAATGTCACCGGCAATGGGTGCGGTACGGCGCTCATCGGCATATAATCCGGTTTTAATGTGTTCATCCCAATACGTATACAGCACTCCCGTGCCGGTACAATACGCTTGTCGCAACACCTTGTCAAGCAAACTATCCAACTTCACCCGTTCGGCGGTCACCGCAAAATAATCCGAAAATGCGCTCATCATCAATTCAACTTCCTCGTCGCCCGAAAGCATCGGCAAATTCCCCGCCGCCGCCAACCGTTTATGTCGGCGTGTTTTCTCACGCAGTTCGATGGTATCGGGAACACCGTCGGCCGAAAATGTCACCGCCACCGGCGCACCGCCTACCGCCGACATTTTATACTCCCCGATACGGCGGATAACATTGTGCCGTACCAGCGGTCGTTCGCCGCCGCACTTGGCACCGTACCATTGGTCACCCGAAAAAAACCGGCGGTTTATCTCGTTTTGGCGGTACAGTCCCTTTTCCCCCAAGTTCGCTTTATACTGCACACCGGCACGGTATTCGTGGAATACCTGCTCCGGTGTATCCCACGCTCGTTGTTCGTTCATACCCTCATCCTTTCCCTAATGTGATCTGTCACACTTTTTGCACAAACCCCGTCGCGGAGATTCCCCGCGACGGGGTGCTGTCATTAATACACGTAGGTGTAAATGGAATCGGCGGTGCTGTTTTTGATGATTAAATCGTAATAGGTACGGTAATCAAACTTATACGCATCGGCGGCTTGGTTTTGATACGGTGCAAAGGTGCGCACACGTTCAGTCTTTTTGACGAGCGACGCGCCTTTTTTCGGCATCACCAACAAACCAATGCTCTTCGCACTGTCGGTAGCAACAAAACCACCTGCAGTTTCGTCGTGCGTGATTTTGCCGTCGTCGTCGGTGGTCACCGTCGCACCGTCGTAGAAGGTATAGGCACTCTTCATGCGGTTGTCGGCTACCGGCAAGATTGCCACACCGTTGATGGATTTCACTTTCGTGTTGATTTCACCTTTTTTGAAATCGTCCACC
>JAGBSU010000092.1 GCA_017631705.1 Clostridia bacterium
GGGCGGCGTATCGCAAAGCACTTCGATTTTGTAAAAATCTTCGCCAATTTCACGCGCAGAAAACAACGGTTTCCCGACTTTTTCAGCACCGTTGACACCGTACTGCTTTTCACGGCCATTTACCACCGCCGGTATATCATTTTCCAAAAACGCCAACGCCTGTTTGCGAGAAAGCGGTTGTATGTATAGTACACAATCTTTATGAAACACCACCGCACCGTCTAAGCACAAAAACACCAACCGATGTGCCAGCGGCAAAAACAATGCTTTCAGCTGTGCATACGGGCGACCACTGGCAAGAACAACCGTAATACCTTTATCGGTCAATTGTCGCAGCGTGTCTAAAACAGACGACGAAACTTTGGTTTCATTTCTTGGCAGTAGCGTACCGTCAACATCACAAAATACCAGTCGCAGCATGCTTCATTATCCTTTCATTTCAACGACTGTCACACCGGTTTCGCCCTCGCCGTAAAGACCCAAACGGAACGATTGCACCAATGAGCAAGTTTTTAAGTATTTATGCACCGCTGCGCGTAATGCGCCGGTACCTTTTCCGTGAATTATCGTCAACCGCGATAAACCGCAAAGACGAGCATTGTCAATAAAACGGTCAACCTCCAAGCAAGCTTCCTCGGCGGTAAAACCACGAATATCCAGTTCTGTGCGAGCATCTCGTGTTGAACGCGACAACTCCGAATGTGACGAATTCACTTTCGGTTTGCGTGCTTTGGGTTGCTTTTCAGCAAGGCGTAGTTGTTGTTGTGCAACACGTGTGCGAACAGCTCCGGCTTGCACCTCTACCATGCCGGAAGCGTCGGCTAAGGATAGCACCACCGCCGGCACCGGAATATCCGGCAACAGCACACTATCCCCGACCGCTAACGGACGCGGTAACACATAATCGTCCGACTGACGATTGACTACCGGATCGATTTCTTCTTCCATAGCGTTCAAGCGACGACGCAACTGCGACCGTGCGTCGGCAGCCTTCCCTCGGAAATCGGGATTGTTTTTTTGCTTGCGTAACGCATCCAATTCTTCCAACAACTGTTCGGCATCCAGCCGTGCGCGTTCCACCAAGCGGCGGGCTTGTTCGCGAGCCGATTCCCACTCTTTTTCTTGTTTTTCTTGTAAGGAATCCAACCGTTTTTGCATGGTTTCTTTGGCCTTCTGTGCAGCTATGGTAGCTTGCTTTGCTTCTGCCAACTGAGCTTCCAACGATTGCCGTTTTTCTTCTAAGCTGACCACCACATCTTCTAAACGGCGGTCTTCACCCGATACCAGCTCTCTGGCACGCTGTACGACCGATTGCGCCATGCCCAACCGCTGGGAAATAGCAAATGCGTTCGAACGCCCCGGCACACCTACCAATAAGCGATACGTCGGCCGCAACGATTCCACGTCAAACTCACAACTGCCGTTTTCCACACCCTCTGTGCGCAAAGCATACGCTTTGAGTTCCGCATAGTGCGTGGTAGCGGCTATGCGTGCACCTTTTTCGCGCAAGCATTCCAACAAAGCCGTTGCCAACGCCGCCCCTTCAATCGGGTCAGTGCCGGCACCCAGTTCGTCCAATAAAATCAAACTGTGCTCGTCAGCCTTTTCCATAATGCGAATCAAATTCGTCATATGTGCTGAAAATGTCGACAACGATTGTTCAATGGATTGCTCGTCACCAATATCCGAAAGTACCGTGCGGAATACCGAAACAGTACTACCCGATGCTACCGGCAACAACAACCCACACATCGCCATCAACGAGAGTAACCCGACCGTTTTGAGCGTTACGGTTTTACCGCCTGTGTTCGGGCCGGTAATCACCAGCGTATCAAACTCACCGCCGAGTTCCACGTCAATCGGCACCACTTTGTCGGCATCAATAAGCGGATGCCGTGCATGACGTAAACATAAGTAACCGTTATCCGTTACCGTCGGCAATGTTGCTTTCATGGCATACGCCAATCGTGCTTTTGCAAAAATGACATTCAGTTCCACCAGAACGGTGTAATCGGCAATAATCGCATCGGCAAACGAACCGACTTCGGCAGAAAGCTCTTGCAAAACGCGTTCGATTTCCGCTACTTCCTGCGATTCTAACACTTTTAATTCGTTGTTGGCTTCCACCACGCCCATCGGCTCCACAAACACCGTAGCACCGGAAGCAGACGTGTCGTGTACCAAACCGCTGATAGCCGCGCGATGTTCTGCTCGCACCGGCACGACAAAACGGCCGTTTCGCAACGTAACAATCGGTTCTTGTAACGCTTTTTGTGCCGTAGCCGAATGAATCAGTTTATCCAACTGCTCCCTCACGCGGGAAGATGCCGCTTTCATCTTGCGGCGAATTTGTGCAAGTTCCGGTGAAGCATTATCGCTGATTTCTTCTTCCGAAAGTATAATGCCGCCGATTTTATCTTCCAAATAGTGATTGGGCGACAGCAGACCAAAACGCTCGTCCAAGCACGTAGACATACCTTCACAATGACGGTGCCATTCCACCACCGTGCGAATACCACGTAGCGTACCGGCAATACGCAACAATTCTGTCGGCGACAAAGAGGCCCCTGCGGCAGCACGGCGTAAAGCTCCCGATACGTTTTTCATAGCACCAAAACTCGGTGCACCGAATTTCGCCATCAAGCAAAAAGCCGCATCGGTTTCCGAAAGTAACGCCCGCACTTGTTCTATGTACGGTGACGGAGACAGCTCACGTATTGCCGCCGCCGCATCCTCACAAGTGGTTTGCGCCGCCAACAATTCCAATACCTTATCCAGTTCCAATGCTCGGTAATGCTTGTTCATACTTTTTTCCTTAAGCAGATAAGCCGTATCCAAACCCGATTTTTACAGGCGGATTTCTGCCTCTGCTGTGTTAAAATACTCGTAAATCCGAAAGGATTTACTGCGTTTTATGCCTTGCATAGCCAAAAATCCGCTTTGTGAAAATTCTTTGACTCAAAACGAGCCGAATTTCGCAGGATTTTTGGTGCAGAGAAGTCGGCAAGGCTGGCGCCTGACAACGCCGATCATCCGAAAAGCACCGAAATTCTGCCGTTTTCAGCGGCTTCGGATACGGCTTCTCTGCTTATACTAAACTATGATAAAACTCTAACGTTTGAAAACTGCGATTCAGTTGTGTTAACAAAAACCGTTCGACCACATTGCCAAATGCTTGTCCCTCGGCCTCCGGCAACGAAAACGCAAAGCACTTTTCAAACGGTGCATACACAATATGGCGAAAAGCCGCTAACCCATTGGGTGTTAAGGGTAAAACATCGCCGCCTTGAGAGCACCGACTGCACAAGAGCACACCTTTTGACGGTGAAAAACCATCGACATCGACACAACCGCAACCGGCACAATATTCCACCGCCGGCATATACCCCGCACGGCACAAAAGGCGTAATTCTACCACAGCCTTAATCAACCAAAGCGGACGCGTTCCTTCCGATAAATAATGTAAACCGTTAAGTAGCAACCGCAACTCGGTTTCCGCTTCTTCTTCGCGGGGAGCGAGCACACCGGCCAATTCACAAAAATATTGTGCCAGAGCCAATTTATCCAACTGACCCCGCACTTCAAAGAACACCTGCAACGGTTCTGCATCGTCGACTATGTATTTTTCCCGCCCTTTATATAACGAAAGACGGGAATAGCAAAGAAGCTGTGTTGCCGAACCGTTGCGGTTTTTAATATTGCGTGCACCTCTCACCGAGGCTTGTACTATGCCATTGCTGCGTGTAAGAGCCGTCACAAACCGGTCCGATTCACCGACAGCGTTATTTTCCCGAATGATGAGTGCGTCGGTTGTCAGTTTCATTTGGCTCCTCCTGTATTGGTTTTTCGAGCAGTGCATTGCTACCCGTTTCGTATATATCAATACCGCAATAACGCAAATAATCTTCTACTTTGCCGCTTTTTTGAAAAGCCGCCCACAATTTATCTTGTTTCATACGTAGCTCCTCCGTTTCAAAGTATACTATTACTTTGAGCCGAAAAAGCCTCTTTCATGCAAAAAACAAATGGAATATTTTACAAACGATAGCCAAAACCATTGAGCAACCCTTGACGGTTTCGCCAATCTTCTTTTACTTTCACCCAGCACTGCAAATTCACGTGCGTATCAAACACTTTTTCCATTTCCAACCGCGCGGCGGAAGAAATTTGTTTGAGCATCGTACCGCGTTTGCCGATAACCATGCCTTTGTGAGTGTCACGTTCACAATAAATTTGCGCTTCGATATCCAACAATAACCCTTTTTCGGTTTCACGTTCATACAACTCTTCAATCACCACAGCGATTCCGTGTGGGATTTCTTCGCGCAGGTGAAGCAACATTTGCTCACGCAACAATTCTGCCGCCAACACCTTTTCCGGTTGGTCGCTCACGGCATCGTCGGGAAAAAAATGCGGACTTTCAAAAGCATACTTACCCAGTTCGTCCAACAAAATATCTGTTCCCTCACCGGTAAGAGCCGATACCGGCAACACGGCGGAAAAATCAAATTCCTGTTGCCACGCAGCAATGCAGGATAACAAGTTTTCTTTATGTTCTACCGTATCAATTTTGTTAATAGCCAATACAACCGGTAATTTTTGAGACCGAAACCGCTGTAACAGTTCTCGTTCGCTGTCACGCACCGTGTCCGTCGGTTCTACGACCAACACGCCAACATCCACACCGCTGACTGCCTCGCCAATCGTTTTTACCATAAAATCGCCCAACCGTGTGCGAGGGCGATGATTACCCGGTGTATCCACAAACACCAATTGCAACTCGTCGCGGGTTAAAACGCCCATAATACGGTTGCGGGTGGTTTGCGGCTTGTCCGATACAATTGCCACTTTTTGCCCGACCAAAGCATTAAGTAACGAGGATTTTCCCACGTTTGGCCGCCCGACAAGGGCAATGAAAGCCGAAGTAGTCGTCAAGATAATCGTCCCTTCTTTACAACAAATAAAACCGACGGAATTGCCGAAAGCACCAACACAATCGGTTTCCAAAGCTGTTGTTGCCACGCGGCAAACAACGCTTTCCACGCTTCTATTTTTCCGAATAACAGTACCGCCACGGCGACTGCCGCTATTGCCGTCAACAGCACCGCACCGGCGGCCATATCCTTAGCAGCCCCCACCAGCGGATGATGTTCCGACGAAACGCGGTCGCACAAACGCTCCAACGCCGTATTCACCGTCTCGGTACACAACACCAATCCGATGGTCAGTGCCAACACAGCCCATTCCGCACGCGACTGCAAAAACGCAGGTGCAAACGCGCAAACATAGACGGCGGCAACGATATGAAAACGGAAATTCCGTTCGTCTCGCACACAGCGAGCTATCCCGCGGGCAGCATACACAAACCCCCGCAAAAAAGCATTCCGCTTACTCATCTTCCATCACATAACTGTTGCCGCGCGGTAAACCAATTTGTTTCATCACGGTTTCTTCCTTTTCGCGCATGCGCACAGCTTCCATACCACCTTGCACGTGGTCATACCCCAACAAATGCAGCATGGAATGTACCACCAAATACCCTACCTCACGGTTAAAAGAATGTCCGTAAAGTTCCGATTGCTTTAATGCTTGTTCCAACGACAGCACAATATTACCCAGTTGTTTTTCGCCGGTTTCCGGATTTTCATCGTACACACCGTTTTCTCCAAGCGGGAACGACAGCACGTCGGTCGCCGCCTCAATGCCACGTTGTTCCATATTGATGCAGTGGATACGCATGTTATCCACCAATGAAACGTCCACTTGTGCACAGCCGTCAAAATTTTCCATTTCCAGCACGGCATGACAGCAACGACGAATCAACAATCGCATGCCGGTAGGTATCTTTATCGTCTTTTGTTGGTTTTCAATGTCGACTCGAATTTTTTTCAACATTCCTTGGTTTTCTTCCTTCCTGCTTTTTTTCATACTGTTCGTACGCTTGAATAATACGCTGCACCAGTTGGTGCCGCACCACGTCTTTTTGACCGAACGTGCAAATCGAAATATCTTCCACGTTTTTCAGAACACGCATAACTTCCCTTAATCCGCTTTTTTGACCGCCGGGTAAGTCGATTTGTGTAACGTCGCCCGTAACAACCATCTTGGAATTGAAACCGAGACGCGTTAAAAACATTTTCATTTGCTCCGGTGTGGTGTTTTGTGCTTCGTCCAAAATCACAAAACTATCGTCTAATGTTCTACCGCGCATATAAGCAAGCGGTGCGATTTCAATGTTGCCGCGTTCTAAATATTTTTGGTACGTTTCGGTACCCAACATATCAAACAACGCATCGTAAAGCGGACGTAAATACGGATCAACCTTCGATTGCAAGTCACCCGGTAAAAAACCTAATTTTTCGCCCGCTTCTACCGCCGGACGTGTCAAAATAATACGGTTAACTTGTTTAGAGCGAAAAGCTTCTACCGCCATTGCCACCGCCAAATACGTTTTTCCCGTACCGGCAGGGCCGATACCCAACACAACTGTATTGTTGCGAATTGCTTCCAC
>JAGBSU010000093.1 GCA_017631705.1 Clostridia bacterium
CTTGCCTTTGAGCGTGGTCGCCCATTCGATAGCAGGCACCACTTTACGGGAAGCGAGCAACAAACCGGTAATCACCAATTCCTTCACGGCATTGGCATTGGCACCGGGAGTGTTGAACACCACCACACCGGCTTCACTGCATACATCGAGCGGAATGTTATTCACACCGGCACCGGCGCGAGCAACCGCCAACAGCGATTCGGGAAGCGGCATGTCGTGCATCGAAGCCGAACGTACTAAAATACCCACAGGGTTTTCGGCGGTATCGCTCACGGTATAGGCATCACCGAACAAATCGGTACCGCAAGCGGCAATTTTATTGAGAGTTAAAATATCCATGACTATTACTCCTAATTATTAGCTTCAAATTCTTTCATGAACGCCACTAATTTTTCCACGCCTTCCACCGGCATAGCATTATAAATGGAAGCACGCATACCGCCCACCGAGCGGTGACCTTTCAAATTAACAAAGCCGGCAGCAGCCGCCTCTTTAACAAATTTGGCATCCAATTCCTCATTGCCGGTCACAAACGGAATGTTCATGAGCGAACGGTCCTTCTTTTCCACCGTCGCGCTGAACAGTTTAGAGGAATCCAAGAAATCATACAAAACAGCGGCTTTCTTTTCGTTAATGGCTTTCATGTTTTCCAAACCGCCGATATCGTCACGCAACCATTCGAGCACCATTTTGCAGACATAAATCGCATAGCAGGGCGGTGTATTGAACATGGAATCGTTTTCCGAGTGGGTAGCATAGTTGAACATGGTCGGCGTGATTTCTTGTGCGTTGCCGATTAAATCCTCGCGGATAATCACCACGGTAAGACCTGCAGGGCCCATGTTTTTCTGTGCACCGGCATACATAACACCGAACTTGGAAACATCTATCGGCTCGGACAAAATGCACGACGAAATATCCGCCACCAACGGCACATCACCGGTTTGCGGCAAGGTGGTAAAACGCGTACCGTAAATGGTGTTGTTCATGCAGATGTGGAAATAATCCGCATCCTTGGTAAAGTCGGCTTCATCTAACGAAGGGATGTACGAGAAAGTTTTGTCTTTGGAACTGGCAATCGCCTTTGCCTCACCGTAACGGGCGGCTTCCTTATACGCCTTGGTTGCCCATTGACCGGTCAAAACAAAATCGGCTTTGCCGCTTTTGTTCAGTAAATTCAGCGGAATCATCGCAAATTGCGAGGAAGCACCGCCTTGTAAAAATAAAACCTTATAATTATCGGGAATGTTCATTACTTCCCGTAACAACGCTTCACATTCTTTGATGATGGCATCGTACACTTTGGAACGGTGCGACATTTCCATCACCGATTGTCCCGAACCCTGATAATCCAACATTTCGGCAGCGGCACGGTTCAGCACGCTTTCGGGCAGTACCGACGGACCGGCGGAAAAGTTATATACTCTTGCCATACTTGATTCCTCCTAAAATTGTCTATAAAATTGATAATATATTATCATACTCCCTAATTCTTGATTCGTCAACGGTAAAATAATAAAAAAGCGACTATTTTTGCAAATTTTATACATTCCCTTGCAAGAAACATCAAAATACAGTATACTGTTATACATATTATGAAGCGGAGGATGACATCTATGACCATTGCCGATATAAAACGCATTCTAAACGCCGAGGTGCTTTGCGGCGAACAACACTTGGAAAAGGAAGTCCACAACGCTTGCGGAAGCGATATGATGAGCGATGTTTTGGCATTTGTCAAGGACCAATCCGTGTTGCTGACCGGTTTGGTCAATTTGCAGGTGGTCCGCACCGCCGAAATGATGGATATGCTGTGCATCGTGTTTGTGCGTGGCAAAAAACCGACAGCCGAAATCATTGCATTAGCGGAGGAATTCGGCATCGTACTGCTCCAATCACCGTTGCGTTTGTTCTCCGCTTGCGGTCTGCTGTATCAAAACGGCTTGAACGGTTGAGGTGGCACCATGAAATTACAATACACTATCCCTGCGGATGATTTCACCCGTGCAGGGGAAGCATCAGCAGCCGTCAAAGCCACCTTAAAGCGTTTGGGTTTCCCGTCAGAAACCATTCGCCGCGTGGCAATTGCCATGTATGAGGGGGAAATCAACATGGTCATTCACGCCTCCGGCGGTGAAGCCACGGTGGACATTTTTCCCGAAAAAATTCTCATGGAATTGGCAGATAACGGCCCCGGCATTCCCGACATTGATAAAGCCATGACCGAAGGTTTTTCCACCGCACCCGAAACGGCACGGCATTTAGGTTTCGGTGCCGGCATGGGCTTGCCCAATATTAAAAAATACACCGACGAACTCACCATTCACACCGAACTTGGCAAAGGCACACGGCTGTGCATGGTCGTCAACGTCGCACAATAAGGAGGTCGCCCCATGGAGCATTTATTACACTCCGTCACCTTGGATGTGGACAGTTGCGTGGGTTGTACCCATTGTATTCAACATTGTCCCACCCAAGCCATTCGCGTGCGCGGCGGCAAAGCCACCATTTTGTCCGAGCGTTGCATTGACTGCGGCGAATGTATCCGCGTTTGTCCGCACCACGCCAAGCATGCACGGCACGATACGCTGGACGCACTTAAAAATTACGAATATACCATTGCCCTGCCGGCACCGGCATTGTTCGGTCAGTTTCAGCGGCTGGACGATATTGATGTGGTGCTGTCGGGTCTTTTAAAACTCGGTTTCGACCAAGTATTTGAGGTCTCCCGTGCCGCCGAAATCATTTCGGACGCCACCCGTAAACTCATGGCAGACGGCGCGCTGGAAAAACCGGTCATCAGTTCGGCATGTCCGGTGGTGGTACGGCTAATTCAAATCCGTTTCCCCAATTTATGCCGCCATGTTCTGCCGCTGAAATCACCGATGGAAGTGGCGGCGGCATTGGCGCGTCAGCGTACCATGGCACAAACCGGTTTGGCACCGGAAAAAATCGGTGTGTTTTTCATCTCGCCGTGTCCCGCCAAGGTCACCGATGTGCGTTTCCCCATTGAGTATTCGCACTCACAGGTCGACGGTGTACTGGCCATCAGCGATATTTATCCGCGTTTGGTCCATGAAATGAACCATTTGGACGCCGTAAAGCCCTTGCTCCACTCCGGAGTTCTCGGGGTAAGCTGGTCCTTCATCGGCGGTGAAGCCGCCGGTCTGCTCAATGACAATTATTTGTCGGCAGACGGCATTCAAAATGTCATCAAAGTTCTCGAAGAACTGGAAGACGATAAATTATCCGATTTGGATTTCATCGAACTCAACGCGTGTGCCGGCGGCTGTGTCGGCGGTGTGTTCACGGCAGAAAACGGTTATGTTGCCCGTGCACGCATCAAGCGTCTGCAGAAAGACTTGCCCGTTTCGTGTAACCGTGCCGAGGATGTCGGCTCGCTGTCGTCGCTGCAATGGGAACAACCGCTGAGAGAAAATCCCGCCTTGCGTTTGGCGGGCACCGTCACCGATGCCATGCAACTCATGCAACAGGCAGAAGCGTTGTTTGCCGACCTACCCCAGTTGGATTGCGGCTCCTGCGGTGCACCGACTTGCCGTGCCTTGGCAGAGGATGTAGTGCTGGGGCTTGCCTCCATCGACGATTGCTTACTGCGTCTGCGCGGAAAATAGGAAAAGGAGAAACACCATGACCGTTCGTGAATTAGCCAAAACGCTGTCCCTCACCGTACTCAATGAGGGTGACCTTGACCGTGCCGTCACCGGCGGCTACTGCGGCGATTTGTTAAGTTGGGTCATGAGCCGTGCCACGGCAGGCGATGCATGGTTAAGTGTCATCGGCAACGTCAATGCGATTGCCGTGTGCGTGTTAGCCGATGTTTCCTGTCTGATTTTATGCGAAAACGCTCCGTTTGACGAAGCGGCAAAAGCACGTGCCGCCACCGAAGGGGTTACGGTATTGCGTTCACAGCGCACCGCCTACGATTTGGCAGCCGCCATCGAAGAACAACGGAAAGGAATGTAAACAGTATGTCGATTGAATTAGTGCGTCCGTTTCTCGCTCAGTTTGGGCGTGAACAAGATATTTTGGAATTCCCCGTATCCAGCGCCACCGTCGAACTGGCGGCGGCAGCCCTTTCGGTAGAACCCGGCCGCATCGCCAAAACCATGTCTTTTGCCGATGGTGAAGGCTGTTTGGTGGTCGTCACCGCCGGCGATACCAAGATTGATAATTCCAAATACAAACACACTTTCGGCTTCAAAGCCAAAATGCTCTCGCCCGACCAAGCGTTAGCCTTCACCGGTCACGCTGTTGGCGGTGTATGCCCCTTTGCCCTGCCCGAAACGGTGCGCATCTTCTTGGACGAATCCATTCGCCGCTTCGAAACCGTCTATCCGGCGGCAGGAAGTTCCAATTCGGCGGTGGAAGTCACCGCCGACCAACTCGAACAATACACCGGCGGCATTTGGGTGGATGTTTGCAAACTAAAAGTCGAACAATAAATTTTAAAAAAACCACCGAAAGGAGAGGAGACATGAAATTATATTACGATTTTCATATACATTCCTGCCTTTCGCCGTGCGGCGATAACGATATGACCCCCAATAACCTTGTGAACATGGCAAAACTGTTGGGGTTGGATGCTATCGCCCTCACCGACCATAACACGTGCGGCAACTGTGCCGCCACGGCCGAGGTCGCCAAACAGGCAGGCTTACTCTTCTTGCCCGGCATGGAGTTGTGCACCGCCGAAGAAATCCATGTAATATGCCTGTTCCCCACCGTCGCGGCGGCAGAGGCTTTTGAAGAATCGCTTGCTCCGTTCCCTTTTGTGGAGAACCGCCCCGAAATTTTCGGCGAACAACGCCTTTGCAACACCAAAGACGAAATTGTCGGCTGTGAAGAACGCTTGCTCACCGTTGCTTCTTCTATGAGCATTGATAACGTGGCAGAAGCGGTAAACGCTTTTGGCGGTGTGGCTTTTCCGGCACACATTGACCGCCCTTCGTACAGCATTACTGCCGCTTTGGGCGATATTCCGCCGCTGGGTTTCACCGCAGCAGAACTCACCATCACCGCGGATAAAGAACAATACTTAAAACAATATCCCTTGCTGCAAACCATGACGCTGCTTACCGATTCCGACGCCCATTATTTAGAAAACATGCCGGAATCGACACCGTATATCGAAATAGCGGAGGCCACACCCGAAGCGGTGATTGCTTTACTTAAGCAGAGAAGTCATATCCGAACACGCTGAAAACGGCAGAATTTCGGTGCTTTTCGGATTGTCGGCGTCGTCAGGCGCCAGCCTTGCCGACTTCTCTGCACCAAAAATCCCGCGAAATTCGGCTCGTTTTGAGTCAA
>JAGBSU010000094.1 GCA_017631705.1 Clostridia bacterium
AGGGAATAGCACACTTTTTTCGATTTTTTTTTAAGAAAACGCCTTGCGTTTTTTGCTAAAAAGTAGTATACTGTACGTGTTAGAAACGTGTTTTTTCGGCTTTTTAGGTCGGCGAACATCTCCAAAACGGGTCTTTCTTTTCGTCAACCTAATCATAGGAGGGCAAATCTTTGGCAAGCGATTTACATTGTCACACTAAAATTTCAGACGGTTCTTTGGGAATTGAAGAACTTATCGGTATAGCCAAACGGCGCGGCCTAACTTCGATCTCTGTTACCGACCATGATACCACCGCCGGTGCTACCCGCGCCGTCGTTGTCGGCAAACGGCAAGGCATTCGTGTTATTCACGGAATAGAACTTTCCACCACCGACCATGAACGTGGCAACAGCCGTGCGCATTTGCTTTGCTATTTGTGCGATTTTCCCGATCGGTTAGAGGGTCTTTGCCGCCGCATCAGTGAAAGTCGTCGTGCCGCAGGAATGGAAATGGTGCGCAAGGTGATGCGGTATTACCCCATCACACCGGAACTGGTAGTCAAATGTGCCTCCGGCAGTACTAACATTTATAAACAACATATCATGCATGCTTTAATCGATGCCGGCTATACCAACCTAATTTACGGCGACGTCTATGATAAATTGTTTGCTCACGATGGTGGGTGTGCTCGCATTGATATCGAATATCCCGACACGCGCGAAGTGCTGTCCGCCATTCACGAAGCCGGCGGTATCGCCGTGCTGGCACATCCCCCGGTATACCACAACGAAGCCTTGTTAGAAGAATTGGTTTCGCTGGGATTAGACGGTGTGGAAGTTTGGCACCCCTATCATAGCGAGGAACAAACAGCACAACTGTTACAGTTCGCCAAAGACCACGCACTCCTCACCACCGGTGGTTCGGACTTCCACGGCATGTATGCCCATACCCCTCGTCCGATTGGTTCGATTACCATTCCCGATGAATGTGTCGATGCTTTGGTGGCTTATAAAGAAAGAAAAGCGCGCGCAGCGCGTGCCGGAAAGGAATAAACACCATGCAATATCGGTATCAAACACGTGGCGTTTGCTCTCGCTCTGTCACCTTTGAACTGGTCGACAATACCGTGCGTAACGTTCAGTTTGAGGGTGGTTGCAACGGCAACACCAAAGGCATCGGTGCTTTAATTGAAGGTATGGATGTGGGCGAAGCTATCAAACGCTTGGCGGGTATTCGTTGCGGGTTCAAATCCACTTCGTGTCCCGACCAATTATCCAAAGCCTTGCAAGAGGCACTCAATAAATAATTAAAAACAACAGCGGCGCTTTGAACGAGTCAGAGCGCCGCTGTTTTTATGCTTGTATGACAGTACCGTAGCAAACCCCATCTTTTTGCCTGTCGATACTCACCGTCACCGGTACACCTTCTTGCTCGGCATCACAAAGCACCGGCACATAGGTATCGGTATACCCTTCTCGCAAACCGTTTTCACATACCGTTTCCGGCAACACTTCTACCGTCTGCCCTACTAACGCTTCAGCATACGCATCCCGACAACGGTTGCCCATAGCAATCATACGGCGATTGCGACGGTCTTTTTCAGCTTGTGTCACTTGGCCCTCCGCTTTGGCGGCAAGTGTCCCTTCGCGCCGTGAATACGGGAAACAATGTAACCGCGAAAACTTGATGCTTTCGGCAAATGCTAACGATTTTTCAAATTCCTCTTCGGTTTCTCCGGGGAAACCTACCATAATATCGGTCGTCAACGAGGCTTTGGGAAATGCCGCACGCAGTTTTTCACACACCGCACGGAATTCGGCAGTCGTATAGTGACGGTTCATGCGCTTTAGAGTAGTATCGCAACCGCTTTGTAAAGCCACATGGAAATGCGGACACAACTTATCGCAAGCTGCCAATCGCGCAATGACTTCATCTGTCAGATGATCCGGTTCAATTGAACCCAGCCGCACGCGATAAATACCGTTAACTGCACAGACTTCTTCTACCGCATCGGCTATTGACAAACCGCAGTCTTGTCCGTAGGCAGTCAAGTTAATCCCAACCAGCACCACTTCACGATACCCTTTTTCCGCCAAAAAATGCACTTCTTGTTGTAAAACGCCCAACGGCTTTGACCGCACGCGCCCGCGCGCATAAGGAATGATGCAGTACGAGCAAAAGCGGTTACATCCATCTTCAATTTTCACAAAAGCGCGCGTGCGACCGCCAAAGGCGTGGATTACCGGCGTGTCGAATTTTGCCTCATGCGGTGCAACCGCTTTGATACGATGGTGCGTATCCTTAAACTCGCGCAAGTATTCCGGTAACCGACAGCGGTCAGCATTGCCGAGAACGATATCTGCCTCTTCCAAAGCATATGCTTTTTCCGGAAAGGCTTGCGGCATACATCCGGTCAACACCAGCACCGCCGACGGATGCTCGCGGCGACAACGGCGTAACAATTGGCGTAGCTTACGGTCGCTTTCACCGGTAACGGTGCAGGAGTTGACAACGATTACCGCTTTGCCGACATCCGCCTGCCCCACCGCAAATTCATGTGTCTGATAACCGTGTTGTTCCAAATCCTCACGCATCGCCTGTGTTTCATATTGATTCACCTTACAACCCAAGGTGTAAAAATAGGCATTCATAACCATTTCCCCTTAGAATTTAAAAAACGACGAAATTGTCAACCACTCCGTCGTTTTTTTGCAATTTCCGGTTTTTAATTCAGTGTGCCGTTGGCAATTGCGGAAAGGTACGCATTGATAAACCCATCCAACTCACCATCCATCACCGCATTAATATTCCCCATCTCATATCCTGTGCGATGGTCTTTTGCGAGCGTATACGGCATAAACACATACGAGCGAATTTGGTTACCCCAAGCAATTTGCGCTTGTACACCTTTAATATCTTCAATACGGTCCAAATGTTCGCGTTCTTTGATTTCCATCAATTTTGCCTTCAACATGCTCATCGCCGTATCGCGGTTTTGGAACTGGCTACGTTCGGTTTGACAAGCCACCACGATACCGGTGGGAATGTGTGTCAGCCGCACCGCCGACGACGTTTTGTTGATGTGCTGACCGCCGGCACCGCTAGAACGGAACACGTCCATTTTTATATCCTCCGGACGGATATCAATTTGCACGCTGTCGTCTAATTCGGGTAACACTTCCAGTGCTGAGAACGAGGTGTGACGACGCCCCGCAGCATCAAACGGAGAAACTCGCACCAAACGATGCACGCCCGCTTCCCCCTTCAAATAGCCGTAAGCGTTTTCACCCTCTACTTGAATACAAGCACTCTTAAGCCCTGCTTCGTCACCGTCGAGGTAATCTAAAATTTTGTAAGTGAACCCGTGTTTTTCCGCCCAATGCGTATACATACGATACAGCATCTCCGCCCAGTCTTGCGCCTCGGTACCGCCCGACCCGGCATGGAACGTCAAAATGGCATTTTTGGCATCGTATTCTCCGGTAAGCAGCGTCGCCAAACGTTGTGTTTCGGTTTCGCTTTCCACATGCTCCACACCGGCGGTGCATTCTTCTAAAAGCGATAAGTCACCCTCTTCGTCAGCCAACTCAATCAATGTCAACGTATCGTGATAATCCGAAACCAAGCGCTCATATCGTTCAATCGCGTCTTTGACTTTGGCGGCACGTTGTGTCACCTCTTGCGCTTTTTCCATATCGTCCCAAAAACCCGGGGCGGCGGCGCGCATATCCAGTTCCTCTAATTCCTTTTTCATGGCGGCAAGCCCGATGGAATCAGACAATTTTTCAATTTCCGGCAGGCCGTTTTCCAGCCGTAACCGCAGTTCTTCAAATTGGAGCATAGTCACAATCCTTTCCGTTGTCCTATTATTATATGATAGAAAGCGCCGAATGTAAAGAAATTTTTTTCGAAAAAAGTCTTGACGAGTGATTTTTTCGTTGTTATAATAATACAGCGTTTTTATGTCTATAAGAGCGCAATTCATTCTATCCTTGCCCTTTCCACGACGAAAGGGCCGAAAGACCAAGAGGAGGTGCAATTATGCCCACAGTAAAAGGTTCCTATGAAGCCGTCTTCATCTTCTCCGTGAAGGCTGAAGAAGAAGCCGTTGCCGCCATGGTCGAAAAATTCAAGACTTTGGTTGCAGAAAACGCCGAGATCGGCGAAATTGACGAATGGGGTAAACGCCGTTTGGCATACCCGATCGACGACGAAACAGAAGGCTATTATGTGCTGTACAACTTTGTCAGCGCGCCTGAGTTTCCGGCAGAGCTGGAACGCATCAGCAAAATCACCGAAGGTGTGCTGCGTTCCATGGTAGTCCGCAAGGATTGCAAGTAAGGGAGGCTATCGAATGAATGTCGTATGCCTATTGGGTCGCTTAACCGCTACCCCCGAACAAAAAACAACCCAAAACGGTGTTTCGGTAACCAGCTTTTCGGTTGCCGTAGACCGTGCTTACCAACCCAAGGGTGCCGAACGCCAAACTGACTTCATTAACTGTGTCGCGTGGCGCGGTACCGCAGAGTTTATCTGTCGCTATTTCCAAAAAGGTCAACGTATTGCTCTGCAAGGTTCTTTGCAAAGCCGTTCGTATACCGACAAAAATGGCAACAACCGTACCATTTTTGAAGTAGTGGTTGATAACGCTTTCTTTGCCGAATCGAAATCCGGTAGCGCTCCTGCCCCCGGCACCGATTCGCAGATTCCCACATACAACGAGGCCGCACCTGCATTTTCCACGGCAACTGCCACGGATTTTGAAGAAATTGTCGGTGCCGACGACCTTCCGTTTTGAGAATCATCAATCTGAACAAAGGAGGAATTTCTCATGTCCGATAAAATGGAAAGAAACGAAAAGTTTGACCGTCCGCAACGCAAAAGCCGCCGCAAGGTTTGCAGTTTTTGCGTGGACCGCGTAGAAAGCATTGATTACAAGGATGTTGCCCGTTTGCGCCGCTACGTTTCCGAACGCGCTAAAATTCTCCCCCGTCGTGTGACCGGCACTTGTGCTCGTCATCAAAGAGAATTAACGGTTGCCATCAAACGCGCTCGTCAAATCGCATTGATGCCGTTTGTCAGCGATTAATGTCAATCGACAAAAAAGCGAGAAGTTTATTGAACTTCTCGCTTTTCTTTTTTATTCTGCATAAAATGCCGTTTGCAACGTATCGACCATTCCCGCTATTTTGTGGAACGTGGCAATCGCCTCTTTATCGTATGGTGTCATCGTCGATAAAATAACCAACACGTACGGTTTTTCGGCATATACCACGGCGGCATCGTGATACGCTTCGTTCCCTTGTGCGCCGTATTTATGCGCAACGGTATATTTGTTCTCAAACGCCGCCGGTATTTGACGCGTTTCCTCCGTTGTTGTCAACCACTGCTTCAGTAGTTTTGCCTCAGGACTGTCGTTTTCCAAATAACGAGCAATATCTTCAAAATACAACCCGGCATTGCGTGCCGATAAATACCCAACCCGCGGTTTGGGGAAATTGAGCTTCAACGTGATATTAACCCCTATACTCTTGGCATACTCCATGAACTCCTCAAAACCGAAACGTTTACACAACATATAATAGGCAGTATTATCGCTGTATCGAATGGCATATTCCATCAACTGCTCTACCGTAAATTCGGTGCCGAGCGGAAAATCATCCACACAGCCAGAACCGCCTTGTCTAGTTGTGCTTTTGAGCAATTCCGTGCGGTCCACGCCGGACTCCAACAAAAACTTCACGTACGGTGCTTTGATAACACTGGCCGTTTGGAAGTCGGTATCGGCACGATATTCCACCGAGTACCCTGTTATTAGATCCTTATAATATGCAGCAATCGTTGTGCCGCATTCTTCACACAGTTTCGATAACTGTGCAAGCGCCGTCGCATCTGCCACTTTTCCGTCGGGACTGTTTACTAACAACTCGGCTCTCCCTCCCGATACGGTTTGTGTCGTTGTCGGCACACGAGTGGTCGTCGTAGGAATCGTTGTGGTTGTCGTTGTCGTAGCGGTGGAGGTTGTTGTCGGCACGGTAGTTGTTGCTATTAGCATACCTTCGGTATCACAACCGGTACAAAGTAACATCATGCCCAAAGACACACAAGCTATGCGCATTCGATTTTTTCTTGCTGTCTGCCTTTGACTTCTCTTTATTTCACTCACAAACAACCAACCCTTCCGTGTGTTTCTTGCTTTGGTATTTCTCCAGTTTTTTCCTTTTTTTGAAAGTTATTTAAAAAAGTGAAAAAAACCATAAAAAAATCTGCCAATTTTCAAAAAAAGATTGACAATGGCAGTAAAATCCTGTATTATAGTATACTGCACTATCGTGGGGAACAGCGCGGATACCGAATATAGTGTATCATAATCCGCCTAAAAATGCAAGAGTTTTTTGCAAATGGCGTATGTGTCCCCTCGGTCTTACAAACCGTTCCTCTGCCGTTCTTCGGCGGCAAGGTAATTTATAAAAACAGGAGTGATGGAAGCCGATGGTTAATATTAAACCGGTACAGTTAGGCAAAACTACCCGTATGAGCTTTTCCAAAATTAGTGAAGTTTTGGACATGCCCAACCTCATTGAAATCCAAAAAAATTCCTATCAATGGTTTTTAGAGGAAGGCCTTAAAGATGTCTTTAACGACACCACTGCCATCACGGACTATTCCAACAATCTATCTTTGGAATTTTTGGATTATCGGCTGGACGATACCCCGAAATATACGGTAGAGGAGTGTAAGGAACGTGATGTTACTTATGCTGCTCCGTTGCGTGTTCGCGCTCGATTAATCAATAAAGAAACCGGTGAAATCAAAGAATCCGAAGTGTTCATGGGCGATTTCCCATTAATGACCGAAAGTGGCACTTTTGTGATTAACGGTGCGGAGCGTGTCATTGTTTCGCAATTGGTGCGTTCCCCCGGTGTGTACTACGGCGTAAGCTACGACGGGACGGGTAAAAAACTGTTTTCGTCCACGGTTATCCCCAACCGCGGTGCTTGGCTGGAATACGAAACGGATTCTTCCGATGTGTTCTACGTCCGTATCGACAAAAACCGCAAACTGCCGATTACCGTGTTTGCCCGTGCACTCGGCTTGGGTTCGGATGCCGAATTGCTCGATTTCTTTGGTGAAGACGAACGCATTTTGGCAACCATGGAAAAGGATACCACCAAAAACACCGAAGAAGCCCTTTTGGAAGTATACCGCAAATTGCGTCCCGGAGAACCGCTGACACTCGAAAATTCGCAACAGCATTTGGAGAACCTGTTCTTCGATCCTCGCCGTTACGACTTGTCGCGCGTCGGCCGTTATAAATACAACAAAAAACTCGGCATCTCCAACCGTTTGGCAGGTTGCCGTTTAAGCCGTCCCGTAGTCAACCCCGCCACCGGTGAACTTTTGGCTGAAGCCGGCGACCTCATTCGCCGCGATAAAGCGACGGAAATAGAAAATGCCGGTGTCTGTGTGGCGTATGTTACCGTAGAAGACCACGGCGAACAGCACGAAGTGAAAATCGTTTCCAACGGTATGGTCGACCTTTCGCTCTTTGTCAGCGAAACGGTGTACGAAGCGGTGAAAAAGGTTATCAATGAACGTGTGCGTTTTTCCGTGTTGCAAGAAATTTTGGAAGCTGCCGAAAACAATGAAGCGTTGATTGAAGCGTTGATTGCCCGTGCCACCGAGTTAATTCCCAACCATATCATTGTAGACGATATTTTGGCATCCATTAACTATGTCAACTGCTTAGGTCACGATATCGGCACCACCGATGATATTGACCACTTGGGCAACCGCCGTATCCGTTCGGTCGGTGAGTTGTTGCAAAACCAATTCCGTATCGGTTTTTCTCGCATGGAGCGTGTCATTCGCGAACGAATGACCCTGCAATCGCAAGACATGGACACCGTCACTCCGCAAGCACTGATTAATATTCGTCCGGTGGTCGCCGCGATTAAAGAATTTTTCGGTTCTTCGCCGTTGTCCCAATTTATGGACCAAAACAACCCCTTGGCAGAATTGACGCACAAACGTCGTTTGTCGGCCTTAGGCCCCGGCGGTTTGTCGCGTGACCGCGCCGACTTTGAAGTACGTGACGTACACTACAGCCACTATGGTCGTATGTGCCCGATCGAAACGCCGGAAGGTCCCAACATTGGTTTGATTTCGTATTTGGCAACCTTTGCGCGCATTAACGAATACGGCTTTATTGAAGCACCGTTCCGCCGTGTGGACAAAGAGACTGGCATTGTCACCGACGAAGTGGTATACATGCCCGCCGATATGGAAGATGACTTTATCGTTGCTCAAGCCAATGAGCCGTTGGATGAGCAAGGTCGTTTTGCTCGCAACCGTGTTAACGCCCGCTATCGTAGTGAATTTTTGGAAATCGAAAGCGAAAAAATCGATTATATGGATGTTTCGCCGAAGATGGTGGTTTCGGTTGCTACTGCCATGATTCCCTTCTTGGAAAACGATGACGCCAACCGTGCGTTGATGGGCTCTAACATGCAGCGTCAAGCCGTTCCGCTGCTCAAAACCGAATCACCCGTAGTCGGTACCGGTATGGAATACAAAGCCGGTGTGGACTCCGGCGTTTGCGTGCTTGCCAAAGCCGCCGGTACGGTTACCTCCGTTTCGGCAGACCGTGTGTTGGTTCGCCGTGACGACGACGGTTCCATTGACACATATAAGTTAATTAAATTTTCTCGTTCCAACCAAGGCACGTGCATTAACCAACGCCCAGTGGTAGAACCCGGTCAACATTTAGCAGAGCACGATGTGGTTGCCGACGGTCCTGCCACCTGCAACGGTGAAATCGCACTTGGCAAGAACGCTCTTATCGGCTTCATGACATGGGAAGGCTACAACTACGAAGACGCTGTTCTCATTAATGAAAAAATCGTGCGTGACGATGTCTTTACTTCCATTCATATTGAAGAATATGAAATTGAATCCCGCGACACCAAATTAGGGCCGGAGGAAATCACTCGCGATATTCCCAACGTGGGTGACGAAGCGCTCAAAGATTTGGACGAACGCGGCATTATTCGCATCGGCGCCGAAGTACGCTCCGGAGACATCTTAGTCGGTAAGGTTACCCCGAAAGGTGAAACCGAACTGACTGCGGAAGAACGCTTGCTGCGTGCTATTTTCGGCGAAAAAGCGCGCGAAGTGCGCGACACCTCGTTACGTGTACCGCACGGTGAATATGGTATCATCGTCGACGTTAAAGTCTTCACACGTGAAAACTGCGACGAATTAAGCCCCGGTGTCAATATGGTTGTCCGTTGCTACATTGCTCAAAAACGCAAAATCAGCGTGGGCGATAAAATGGCCGGCCGCCATGGTAACAAGGGTGTTGTTTCCCGCATTCTTCCCAGCGAAGATATGCCGTTCTTGCCGGACGGCACACCGCTCGATATTGTTCTTAACCCCTTGGGCGTTCCGTCCCGTATGAACATCGGTCAGGTATTGGAAGTGCACTTGGGTTATGCCGCAAAAGCACTTGGCATTAATGTCATGACCCCGATTTTTGACGGCGCACACGAAAGCGATATTCAAGAAATGCTGGAACAAGCAGGTAAAAACCCGAACGGCAAAACCATTTTGTACGATGGTCGTACCGGTGAACAATTTGACAACCCGGTCACCGTCGGCTACATGTACTATCTCAAATTACACCACTTGGTTGACGATAAGATTCACGCTCGTTCCACCGGTCCGTACTCGCTGGTCACGCAACAGCCGCTCGGCGGTAAAGCGCAATTCGGCGGACAACGTTTCGGTGAAATGGAAGTGTGGGCGCTGGAAGCTTACGGCGCCGCCTACACCCTGCAAGAAATCTTGACCGTCAAATCCGACGACGTGGTTGGTCGTGTCAAAACGTACGAAGCCATCGTCAAAGGTCAAAATGTGCCCAAGTCCGGTGTTCCGGAATCCTTCAAGGTTCTCGTTAAGGAATTGCAATCTCTTGGTTTGGACGTCAAGGTTCTCAACGCTGACAAAGAAGAAATTGACCTTAAACAAACCTTTGAAGAAGATGAAGAACTCGCCATGGTTGCCGTTGGCTCTGCCGATGACGAAGCGTTTAGCACCGTCACCGACGAAAATGAACTTACCGGCTACGAAGTGGAAGAACCGGAAATCGACGATTATTTTGGTGACGACTTGTTTGACTCAGAAGATGAATCGTTTGACGATTCCGACGAAATATAAGAAAGGGGGCAGAACGTTATGATGGACTTCAATGTATTTGAT
>JAGBSU010000095.1 GCA_017631705.1 Clostridia bacterium
AAAACAACGGTATGTACGTGTTAGATGAACTATCGGGTTATCTTATGGTACACGGTGGTACAATTACCGGCGGTGTCAGTCAATATGACGGTGGTGGTATTGTCAACAACGGTACTCTGAACATAAATGGTGGCGTAATTGCCGGCAACAATTCATTTTCTGTCGGTGGCGGTATATGTAATGCCGGAATTTTGAACATAAACGGTGGCGTAATCACCGGAAACATTGCCCCCAATGGTGGCGGAATTTCAACTCCATCTAATGGCAATGCAATCTCCACAATAAACGACGGAATTATCGCAAACAACAGAGCCGAAATAAGCGGTGACGATGTTTTCAACTTGGGAAGCGACACCTCCACTGTCATTACCGGCGGCGCAATTAAAGGGAAAATTTACAAAACTCGCGGCACTATCTTAGTTAGCGGCGGCCGTTTCAGCGAGACAGCCAAGAATAGCATAAGCGCGGCATGGATAGCCCCCGGAGCGGGATGGAGCCAGAAAAACAGTAACGATCCCGAATATCCATACACATTGATTATACACTATATTTCCAAAACCACATCTAACGGCAAAACCGACTACATATACGATTTGAATACTTTCAATTCTCTTAGTAGCGACGGAGCCACATACAAATTGTTGCGAGATGTGCAGCTTAAAAAAGGCACTTTGGTCGTTCCCTCTGTTGCTTCCGTTACCTTGGATTTAAATGGTTTTACTCTTCGGGGAACAGGCACAAACAATGTTATCACCAATAACGGAACACTAACAATTATTGACAGCAACCCTGATGCGGAAAACACCTACACCCAAAAAGATTCCGTAAAAATCACCATAAAAGGCGGTATAATTACCAACGGAAACAGCAGTGGCAACGGTGGAGGCATTAACAACATTGGTGTTCTAAGCATAACCGGTGGCAACATTGTAGGTAATTACAGCGAAGGTAATGGTGGCGGAATCAGCAACACCGGTACCGTAAATCTAAAGGATAGCGCAATTGTGGACAACACGGCAAAAGCCGACGGTGGAGGTATTTACAACAGTAGTGAAGGCATTTTAACCGTGAACGGAGTCAACATCCTATCCAACAGCAGCGAAGGCAACGGTGGAGGATTTTACAACACCGGTATTGTGAACGTAAATAACAGCACCATTGAAAAAAACACGTCCAAAATCGACGGTGGAGGATTTTACAACAATAGCACAGAAACACTAACCTTAACCGACGTCAATATGCTGTCTAACAGCAGTGAAGGTAACGGTGGCGGAATTTACAACATCGGTATTTTGAACGTAAATAACAGCAACATCGAGAAAAACACAACCAAATCCGACGGTGGAGGAATTTTCCACAGCGGTATTTTAAACCTAAACAACAGCCACATTGATAAAAACACGTCTCAAATCATCGGTGGCGGTATTTACAACATCGGTACTTTGAAAATAGTAGACAGCAAAATCTCCGAGAACACGGCAAAATCCGACGGCGGAGGAATTTACAACCACAACGATGGCACCGTCATTTTGGAAAGTGGCCACATTGATAACACCATCGGAGCCGATGGTGACAGTGTTTTCAACGATGGCACCT
>JAGBSU010000096.1 GCA_017631705.1 Clostridia bacterium
CACTTTATCGGCACCGCCGCCGTTAGACAATTCAATGTCTATGTTTTCTTCTTCAAAAAAGCCTTTGGCGATGGCGACATATTGGGGAGCATAAAAAATACTGTGCGTCACCTCACATAAACGAACCGTATCTACTTTAACCTCAGGCTCTTTTTTTGCACAACCGGATAGTAATAAAACACATACCATTATTCCTGAAATAAGACCAAATAATGCTTTTTTTCTCATAAAAAAACCAACTCCTTTTTTTGATTGGAATTAAGCCCCAAAACGATTGCGTATCAGTTTTTGGCAAGAGGACACACCTTGATACATCAGCGCGGCGACTACCGCTAAAATAAATACGCTTGCCATTACCAAATCCATTTGAAATACCTGGCCGCCGTAAACAATTAAATATCCTAACCCTGCCTTGCTAACCAAAAATTCACCGGCAATCACCCCTACCAACGATAGACCGATATTAATCTTCAATGAGTTGAATAAGGTGGGGAGATTTGCAGGTAATACAATTTTTAAAAGAATTTGATGGCGTGTAGCACCAAAAGTTTGTGCCATTTTAATGTTTTCAGTATCGGTGGTATGAAAACCAGATAACATTTCCAACACGGTAACAATCAACGAGATGGCAAGTGCCATGACAATGATTGCTTTTGTTCCTGCGCCGGCAATTAGAATAATCACAGGTCCTAATGCGATTTTAGGAAGACTGTTCAACACCACTAAATACGGCTCCGATACACGCGATACAAACGGACTCCACCAACACAATATACTGATACCGAGTCCTAACAATACACCGAGAAAAAAACCGGTTAATGTTTCGTAAACGGTCACGCCGACATGTCGTAGTAATCCGTTTTGAGAAGTGTGTAAGAGCGTGTTAACAATGCGAGAGGGCTGACTGACCAAAAAAGCGTCTATCCATCCGAGTCGTGCCGCCACTTCCCATAAAACTATCAAAACAATCAGCAATCCCCATTGCCATATTTTCACAGAAACGATTTGCCGCTTTTGTTGTTGTAACCAACGAACGCGTTCTTCCGAAAGAGTGTGCGTCGTCGTTTTAGGGAATTCCGTCTTTTGCTTCATCTTCACACAACTCCTTCCAAATATGGCTAAAATATTCTGAAAACCGTGGGTCGCTTCGGCAAGAAAGGGGAGAACGGCCTTCGTCGAACACAATCGGTAAAATCTCTTTAATCTGTGCCGGTCGTTTTGATAGGATTAGAACAGAATCGCCCATAGAAACGGCTTCGGGGATATCGTGCGTAACCATGAGCAGAGTTACATTTTCGGCTTTTAATATGCGATAGACATCATCGGTAACCGATAACCGTGTCTGAAAATCCAACGCACTAAACGCCTCATCCAATAAAAGTATATTCGGATTTGTTGCCAGCGTACGAATTAAAGCTACTCGTTGTCGCATTCCGCCGGATAATTGGCGTGGATATTTGTCGCGGAATTCAAAAAGGCCATACGTTTTTAATAATTGTTCCGCATGTTCAATGGTTTTTGAGTTGATATTTCCCTGTATTTCTAAACCAAATAAAATGTTGTGCCAAATGGTTCTCCACTCCAACAAATTATCTC
>JAGBSU010000007.1 GCA_017631705.1 Clostridia bacterium
CTTCACCGTTCAGAATAAATCCACGGTCGGGATCGATTTCATATTTACGGCAACCAAAACGCGTGGTCACTTCGTCGATAACTTCGCCGTTTTCGACTAACTGTGCCGTGGCAGTATACAAATACGGGTCTTTACGACCATGCCACTTATGCACGTTAGAGATGGTGAAGTTTGCGGTCGTATCGGTAGAAGTTTGTTCTGCCACCACACCACCGTCACGGTCAAACAAGGTATAACGAACTTGTTGTTCCGGCTTGGCGTCGGTCAAGTACACCGTAACCGCCACGTCGGCATCGTCGCCGTTTACGATGGGGGTGACTTGAATACCGGGACCACCGTAGTACTCTAAATCAAAGTGCGAGGCAGGCACGGCAATAATCGAAACGGTGCGATACAAACCGCCGTAGAACGTAAAGTCAGCCATTTGCGGATACACCTTGTCGTTGGGAGCGTTGTCCACGGCAATGGCTAAAACGCAACTGTCTTTTAAACTGTCGGTAATATCGACACGCCAAGTGGAATAACCACCGTCGTGGTGCGCTAAGTGCGTACCATCCATATACACGTCGGCGGAAGAGTTGGCACCACGAATTTCCAAGAAATAACGTTCGCCGGCAGGTAATTCACTTTTTTGAATGGTTTTAGCATAATAAGCCGTACCGCGGAAATAATCGTTTCCGCCGTCTTGACCGTCAATAGCGTTCCAGGTATGCGGCAAATTCACCGATTCCCATTCCGGAACGATTTCCACCGGAACAGCCGTCGCTTCTTTGGAAAACGACCATTCTGTATTCAAATTATAAATTGTTCTCATAAGGCAATCTCCTGCTTTTATTGTTTATTCTGCTTCTTTGCGGGCGGTTAATTCGTTGTTCATGATTTCCAACGTCTTCTTATCTAAATTGTAAATGAATGCCAAAGAAACGAACATCAGCAAGGCACTGAACAGATACAAACCGGCTACTAACCAACACATATTAAAAGCGGTGGCAAGGCTTTGTCCCTCGGTACCCAGTTTGGAAACGTAACCGAGTACGCCCATCAACAACAAGACAGCGGAAGGACCAACGCCTTGTGCCAGTTTACGGAAGAAAGAATGCAGCGAATATACGGTACCTTCTTCGCGACTGCCGGTTTTCCATTCGTTGTAATCAATAGCATCGGCCATCAATGCCCACGATACGCAGGTATAAATGCCCATACCGATACCGAAAATGGATAAAGCGATGATGTAAACAATCAAAGCGGTGTTTTTATCGGCAATAGTGGGGAAGACCAACATCAGTAATCCACCGAGCACCGAAACAGCGGCACCGACTGCAGAGGATTCTTTTTTGCCGTATTTATTCACAATCTTTTTAATAAAAGGCATAAAAATAAGCATGGGCAGGAAACCAACGATTGACGCAATACCGGAAAGCGAGGCCTTGCCGAAATAGGTGGCAAACATAATCGTAGTGGCGGTCGAAGCGGAGTTCATACCAAGGAACATTGACATAGCCGCCAAGGTAGCACCGATAGCCGCACGGTTTTTCATAAAGTTTCCAAACGCTTTAAATACGTTGAATTTTTGAGATTCGGTTGTTTTTACCGTTTGTTCATCTACACGAATCGTGATGTTTTTAATCATGAAAATAAACGCTATGAAACCTAACACGCCCATAATCAAGGCGGCGATAAACACACGGTCTCCCAATAAAGTTTCTACTTGAACGCCCGTTTCGGGGTTGAGAACGGGGTTGCCGTTAGCATCAACTTCTTTTTTCCAGATAATCATCGGCAAAATCATCATCGGAATCATGTTACCGAACATGGAACCGATAGAACGCCACGTGGAAAGTTGCGAGCGTTCACCGGCATCGGCGGTTATCAGCGAAAGCATAGAACCGTAGGGTACGTTGGCGATGGTGTAACAAGCGTCCCAAATCAAATAGCCGGCAATGAAAAGAATGCAC
>JAGBSU010000097.1 GCA_017631705.1 Clostridia bacterium
CAGTGAAGAATGTCTTCACAACGAACGCTTGTTGTTAAGCTTCTCCGAAAGTATTTTGAACGAAACCGTTTTGCCGATTCTGCGGGAGTTGGAAAAAGACAATTTGATTGTCATTCCGCCGGATAAATTGTATTTAATTGACGAACTATTTCGACGCATCGAAAAAGAATCCGACAAAGAGCGCAAGCACAAACAGACAATGCTTAATTTGTACGTGGCAGAACTTATCGCGCTCTTGTCACGATTGAAAAGCGACTCGTTGCCGGAAATTACCCCCACCAACAAAATCGTGTACGACGTTGTCGAATACATTCGCAACAACTTGGACCAACCGTTATTGCTCGAACATCTCAGCCAACGCTTTGCCATCAGCGAGGGCTATTTATCGCGTAAATTCAAAGCAGTCACCGGCGTAGGGTTAAACGCCTTCATCACACAAGCACGCATCATTCACGCCGAAAAACTACTGACCGAAACCACTTTATCCGTTTCCGATGTGGCGGGCCTTTGCGGCTTTAATGACAGCAATTACTTTGCTTCCGTGTTCAAAAAGTTAAAATGAACCACTCCCTATAAATTTTCCAAACAACAAAAATTGTCAAAATCATAAGAAAACAACCGAAACCCTTTATAAATCTCCTCATGCTAAAAACCCTCGAAAGCTGCAACGCTTTCGAGGGTTTTTTGTTTGAAAACCGATTAACGTTTGGAGAATTGAGGTGCACGACGTGCGGCTTTGAGACCGTACTTTTTGCGTTCTTTCATTCTCGGGTCGCGGGTTAAGAAACCTGCTTTTTTGAGGGCGGGACGCAATTCCTCGCTGTTGTATTGCAACAAAGCACGAGAAATACCGTGACGGATAGCACCGGCTTGACCGGTAACACCGCCGCCGGCAACGCGGCATTCCACATCAAACTTTTCAGCCAATTCGGTAAGAGCCAGAGGCTGACGGACAATAAGCTTCAGGGTGTCCAAACCGAAATAGTCATCAATTTCGCGACCGTTGATGGTCACTTTGCCGGTGCCGTTGTACAAACGAACGCGGGCAACGGATTTTTTACGGCGACCGGTGCCGTAGAAATACGGTCTTTTATTGTAATCCATTCGTAACAGCCTCCTTCATTAAAATTCAAATACTTCCGGCTTTTGTGCGGCATGTTCATGCTGAGCACCGGCATACACACGCAAGCGAGTGCAAGCCTGACGGCCGATAGAGTTGTTGGGGATCATGCCGGTAACGGCTAATTCCATAGCCTTTTCCGGACGTTGCGCCATCAAGGTGGAGTATTTGGTAGCCTTTAAGTTACCAATCCATCCGGTATGACGGAACCAGGTTTTTTGTTCGGCTTTTTTGCCGGTAAGTACGGCTTCGGCACAGTTGATAATAATCACATGGTCACCGCAATCCACATGGGGTGTATACGACGGCTTATGCTTACCGCGAAGAAGAACAGCGGCTTGCACAGCAACGCGACCCAAGGGTTTACCGGCGGCATCGATGACGTACCATTTGCGGTCAACTTGACCGGCTTTTTCCATGAAAGTGGACATCGTAAATACCTCCTGTTTACTTTCTTTTATTTTACAGCTTGCCCATCATACCACACCCGAAAACGGCTGTCAAGACCTAAATTTCGTTTTTTTTAATTTATAACCCTCTCACGCTCGTTTTCTCTCGTTTTCTCGCTTTTTTCCTCTGTTTCTCGTTTTTTATTTCATTTTTTTGCGTTCGTAAAATCGGGCAACTTTTCGACTGCAATTAGACTGTTTTTCTGAATTTTTGTTTTTTGGCTTTTCAAACGCCATTTTATTTGGTATACTGTCGAAAAGGGGTAAAAAGGAGGTACCGTGTTGGCAGACAATCTCCACCGAGGACATCGTAAACGCATGAAAGCACAATTTCTGCAAAGCGGTGCCGAACACTTTGAATCGCATCAGCTTTTGGAAATGCTGTTGTTTTACGGTATTCCGCAAAAAGATACCAATCCGCTTGCTCATAAACTTCTTAATGAATTTGGCAGCTTGTCCGGTGTTCTCAATGCCGATTTTGAGGATTTATGCCGCATAGACGGCATTTCGGAGCATACGGCTACGCTACTTATGTTATGCGGACAGCTGGTACCACGCTGTTATCAAGAAAAGCAAAACCGCCGTCCGCTGGATACCGAAAAAGCGTTGGCGGAATATTTACAGCCGCATTTTATCAAGCAAAAGAAGGAAAAGGTTGTTTTGTTATCGCTGAACAACCGCAAAGAACCGCTTGCGTGTACCATAGTTAGCAAAGGCAGCATTACCGCCGCCGAAGCCGGAGCGCGTGAGATTGTCGAAATTGCTTTGCGTACGAAAGCGACTGCCGTTGTGTTGGCACATAACCATCCTGCCGGTCACCCGATTCCGTCTGCAGAAGATTTGGCGGTTACCAAACAACTTGTCCGTGCTTTACAGTTGGTGGATGTGCTTTTGGTAGATCATTTAATCTTTGTGGAGGATGAATACCTTTCCCTGCACCAACAACCGCGCTATGCCCCGATTTTTTCGAATTTCATGTATCAAATTGATTTGTAAACGCACCCCCTCTCAAAGCGAAAACCGCCGGTGAACGACCGAGCAATGCTTGTTGATTGTGCAGCTTTTCCAACTACTCGTCATTTTATGGTGCTTATCGAGCAATTTTCGGGAACACATCGGAGCACGATAAGCCGTAAATGATACAATTTGCAGTAAAAATGCAGATATTAACAATACAAATAGGTAAGAATAACTGTTACAATATCATTAGGTACAAAGCAAGTAGCAAATCTTGCTTTAACAATATCAACAGAATATTAGGAGGGCGATTGTATGAAACTAACCTTTCGTTGGTATGGGGATGACGACCCCGTCACCTTGTCCCATATTCGTCAAATCCCGCAAATGAACGGTATCGTTTCCGCTATTTACGACGTGCCGGTCGGCGAAGTGTGGAGCCGTGAAAGTATTGCGACCTTGAAAAAGAAAGCGAACGACAACGGCTTAGCCTTTGAAGTGGTGGAAAGCGTGCCGGTGCACGAGGATATTAAACTCGGCAACGAAAATGCCCCTCGTTTAATTGAAAATTACTGTGAAAATGTTCGCCGTTTGGGCGAAGCCGGTGTTAAGTGTATTTGCTACAATTTCATGCCGGTGTTTGACTGGTTGCGCAGCGAATTGGAACACGCACAAGTCGACGGCGCTAACGCCTTAGCATACGATGAAAAAACCGTGTTGGCTATGGACCCGTTAAAAGGCGATTTGACCTTGCCCGGTTGGGATGCCAGCTACACCAAAGAACAATTACAAGGTCTTCTTAAAACGTATGCCGATTTGGGCGAAGAACAATTGTGGAGAAACCTTGAAACTTTCCTAAAAGCCGTTATTCCGGTTGCCAAAGAGGCCGGCGTTAACATGGCTATCCATCCGGACGATCCACCTTGGGGTATGTTTGGTTTGCCGCGCATTATCACCAACAAAACCAATTTACAACGGTTTTTTGATATCGTGCCGGAAACCAACAACGGTTTAACACTCTGCACCGGTTCTTTCGGTGCAAATCCGGAAAACGATTTGGTGGATATAGCCGCTTCGTTTACCAACCGCATTCATTTTGTGCATTTGCGCAACATCAACCGCACCGGTGACCGTCAGTTCGAAGAAGTGGGCCACCCAACAGATTGCGGTTCTATCGACATGTACGGTGTTGCCAAAGCGTTGGTGGAAAACGGTTTTGACGGCTACGTCCGTCCCGACCACGGCCGTATGATTTGGGGCGAAACCGGTCGTTATGGCTACGGTTTGTTTGACCGTGCTTTGGGTGCTACCTATTTAGTCGGCTTGTTTGAAGCCTTGGAAAAGGAGAATGGGAAATGAGCAAAGTCATTGTTGTTACCGGCGCCGGCGGCGTGCTCTGTTCCGGTTTTGCCGAGTTTTTAGCCAAACAAGGTCACAAAATTGCGTTGCTGGATTTGAACGACGTCGCAGCAGGAGAAGTTGCCAATCGCATCGTTGCCGAGGGCGGCATTGCCAAAGCCTACAAATGCAACGTGTTGGATAAGGTTTGCGTGGAAGACGTGCACGCACAAGTTCTTGCCGATTTCGGTAAATGCGATATCTTAATCAACGGTGCCGGCGGTAACAATCCCCGTTGCACTACTACTCACGAAGAATATGAGCAAGGCGACGAAAACGTCACGGATTTCTTAACGTTCTTTAACATTGACGAAAAAGGCTTTGACTTTGTGTTTGACCTGAACTTAAAAGGCGTGCTCTTGCCCAGCCAAGTGTTTATGCCGGATATGTTAGGCCGTGACGGTTGTTGCGTGCTGAACATTTCTTCTATGAATGCCTATCGTCCGCTTACCAAAATCCCCGCTTATTCTGCCGCCAAAGCTGCGGTGACGAATTTCACATCTTGGTTAGCGGTACACTTTGCCGGCACCGGCATTCGTGTCAACGCTATCGCTCCCGGTTTCTTTGTCACCAACCAAAACCGTGCGTTGTTGTTTGACGAAAACGGCAACCCCACCCCTCGCACCGAGAAAATTTTGCGTTCCACACCGATGAAACGTTTTGGCGAATCCGAAGAACTGCTCGGTACGTTGGAATGGTTGTTGGATGAAACCAAATCCGGTTTTGTGACCGGTATTACTGTTCCTGTTGACGGCGGCTTCTCTGCTTACTCAGGGGTATGATGGAAATTGACAGGCTGGCGAGAGTCGAACCCCTTTACGGTTTCGCTCGCCGCCTTTACCCGCGCAGGTTTGTACTCGTTTTTGCAAGGCGACAGCCTTGCGGCAAACTCGTACTTCCCTGCACAAAAAATTCGGCGGCAGAAACTCTGCCGACCTGCAAAAGTAAAAATTTTCGTGTTAGAGGAAGCCGAAAAACGCAGGAATGCTAACGCATTTCAAGTTTTGAGGCAAACTATCACCGGAAATTTTCTTTTGCAAGCGTAAAGAGTTCGGC
>JAGBSU010000098.1 GCA_017631705.1 Clostridia bacterium
ACGTCTCGTATTCTTCGGTTGACGAAACACTCGGCAAAGACGATACGCTGATTTGGATTAGCGGGTATATTCCGTCGGCAGAGGAGGACACGTTTATTCGTGCCGCCAAGGAAAACGCATGGGGCTTTATGATAAACGACGTGCATGACGACGATGCGAACGTCCCCACCAAAATCCGGTATAGCAAACTTACCGCCCTTATCAAACCTATTTTTGATATTTTGGGCGTTGTGCCTGGGTATCGGGAATACGACATATCCTTTTGGTTTTTGGCATTCTTCGCGTTGTTCTTCGCCATGATAATCGGCGATGCCGGTTACGGTATGCTGTTCCTTATTGGCACCGCGTTCTTCCACTTAAAAACCAAACAAACCACCAACATCATACTGCTGTTGTACGTGTTGTCGGCAACCACCACGGTGTGGGGGACACTCACGGGCACGTGGTTCGGTTTAGAGAGTGCAATGAATATCCCCTTGCTCAAAAGCCTGGTGATTCCGTCTATCGCCAACTACCCGCAATACTTTGCGATCGAAACCGTTGCCGCACAAAACAACGTCATGCGTTTTTGTTTTAGCATCGGTGTGGTCCAATTGGCGCTCGCTTGTATCATGAATATACGGCGAAAATGGAGTGAAAAATCACTCGGTTGGTTAGCCGACGTCGGTTGGTTGTGTTCCATTTCAGCATTGTACTTTTTGGTACTCAACCTCGTTATCGGCGAACCCGTTAATTTAGGGTTTGTCGGTGCGGTGGTCGGTGTCGGTTTTGTGATGGTGATACTGTTTGGCGGCATGCAAGCCGGAAAAAGTTTTTCGCAAGGCCTGAAAGCCGGTCTTGGGGATACCTTTACCGTCTTTTTAAACACCATTTCCGCATTCGGTAACCTCATGAGTTACATTCGTCTGTTTGCCGTGGGTATGGCGTCATTAGCGATTGCACAAAGCTTTAACGGCATGGCGGCAGGATTCGATGGTGTTCTCGTCATTGCCGGTGCCGTGATTATGGCAATCGGTCATCTTCTTAACATCGTGATGGGATTTTTGTCCGTTGTGGTTCACGGTGTGCGTCTTAATCTTTTAGAGTTCTCGGGTCAACTGGGCATGGAATGGTCCGGTGTCGCCTACGAACCTTTTAAGAAAATAAAATAAAGGAGTTTCATTATGGGATTACAATTTATTGGTATGGCTTGTGCCTTGGGTTTATCGGCTATTGGTTCGGCATTCGGTGCCGGTATTGCTTCGCTCGCTTCGGTCGGTGCATGGAAAAAATGCTACGCTAACGGTAAAAGTGCTCCGTTTATGATGGTGGCGTTCTCGGGTGCACCGCTTACGCAAACCATCTACGGTTTCTTGCTCATGAACTTTATCCGTGGCTCGGAGGCTTCTGCACTTCTGTGCATGCTGGTCGGCATCTTCTGTGGTGTCGCTATCGGTTTGTCGGCATTGTTCCAAGGCAGAGTGGCTGCTGCTTCCGCCGATGCTTTAGGTGAGACCGGCAAGGGTACCGCCAACTACTTTATCGTTATCGGTATCGTAGAAACGGTCGCCTTGTTTACCTTAGTTTTCGGTTTGCTTTTGTTACAATAATTTGCGGTATATTTTTATAAAAAAGATGAACCCGTTATCTTATGATAACGGGTTCATCTTTTCAATTATTGCATTGCTTTTTGAGCAAAAGTATTGTTAATCAATTTATCAAAGGGAGCCTTTTCATCCAATTCACCGGCTTTTTGGATAACATCTTGTAAGCGGTCAAATCCTTCTTCTGTCATAACGGGTGTTTCGGCAAAAGCTTCAATATCCTTATAACTTTGTACGGCATTGGTAAGCAATGCTACATCGGTATCAGCAAAAAAGGATTTTACACATTCGGCAATTTCTTCTGACGAATGCTCAGCAACCCATTGTTGTCCTTTGGCAACAGCGTTGGTGAATCTCTGGATTAAATCGCTGTTTTGTTCAATAAAACTTTTTTTTGTAAAATAAGCGGTGTAGGGCATATAACCGGCTTCAGCACCAACGCTGGCAACAATATATCCTTTCCCTTCCATTTGTACGCTGGAAGCCACCGGCTCAAACATCGTAACATAATCACCTGTTCCTCCTAAAAAGGCACCGGTCATCATATCAAATTGAATAGTGTTATCTAAATTAGCATCGCTGTCCGGTGATAAACCGTTCTTTTCCATAGCATACCGGAATGCCATGTAAGGGACTCCACCTTTACGGCCCGGTAAAATATGAGTTCCTTTCAGTTCGCTCCAATCAAAATTTTCTTTCGGTTCTCGACCCACCAAAAAGCTTCCGTCACAGGCAGTTAACTGTGCAAAGACCTCAGTATAATCCTCTTTTCCGGAATTATAGACATATACGCTCGCTTCCGGCCCTGCTAAACCAATATCTACGCTGTTGCTTAATACGGCACTCATCACT
>JAGBSU010000099.1 GCA_017631705.1 Clostridia bacterium
CGACCGTGGATGTCATTGGTCAAGGTTTGCCGATTTTGTTACCAAAGGGTGCTCGTGTGGTTCAGTTGTTGCAACGTTGGATTGAAGATGAGGAACAACGCCGCGGATATCAACTGACTAAAACACCGCTGATGGCAAAACGGGAATTGTATAAAATTTCCGGTCACTGGGACCATTATTTAGACGGTATGTTTGTATTGGGTGACCCGCATGACGAAACAAAAGAGTGCTTTGCCATGCGTCCTATGACCTGTCCGTTCCAATATCAAGTGTTTTTGAACCGTGCCCGTTCTTACCGCGATTTGCCCATGCGTTTGGGTGAAACCTCTACCCTTTTCCGCAACGAAGATAGCGGTGAAATGCACGGCTTGATTCGTGTGAGACAATTCACGATTTCCGAGGGTCACTTAATTCTTCGTCCCGACCAATTAGAAGAAGAATTTAAAGGTTGCTTGGAATTGGCAAAATATGTGTTGGATACTGTCGGCATGTTAGAAGACTGTACGTTCCGTTTTTCCCAATGGAATCCCGACAACAAAGAAAAATATATCGGCACTCCCGAACAATGGGAAGAAGCCCCAGGTATTATGGGTAAAATTTTAGATGATTTGGGTGTTAAGTACAGCGTTGGTATTGACGAAGCCGCTTTCTACGGGCCGAAATTGGATATCCAATATAAAAACGTATTCGGCAAAGAAGATACCATTGTTACCATTCAAGTTGACCAATTGTTGGCCGAACAGTTCAACATGGAATACACCGACCAAAACGGTCAAAAAGTACGGCCTTATATCATTCACCGTACCAGTTTGGGTTGCTATGAGCGTACTTTGGCATATTTGGTAGAAAAATATGCCGGTGCATTCCCGCTGTGGTTGGCTCCCGAACAAATCCGCGTGTTACCGCTTTCGGAAAAATTGTTGGATAAAGCGACCGAAATTACCGAAGTATTGTGCCGTAACGGTTTCCGTGCCGAAACCGATGTCCGCAGCGAAAAAATTGGTTACAAAATCCGTGAAGCACAAATGCAAAAAGTTCCGTACATGTTGGTTATCGGTGAACGCGAAGCTGAAGCCGGTTTGGTATCGGTTCGCTCTCGCAAAGACGGCGATATCGGCACCATGACATTGGACGATTTTATTGCCAAAGCATTGAAGGAAGTAGCAGACAAAGCACGATAAACCTAAATAAGCAAATCTCCCGACCGAAAAACGGTCGGGAGATTTTTATGTTTCTTCAATTTGTAATACCACCACGGTGACATCGTCTTTGCCGTCTTCACCCTGCCGTTTTTGTGCTTCTTTGGCTATTTGCATAGACAGTTCTTGCGGTGTGTCCGCACCTCCTTTATACTCACGCATCATGTTTTCCAACCAATACATATCTCCATTACTGACACCGTCACTCATAATCAACAAAACATCTCCATCAACCAAACGGTCTTTGGTTTGTGCAAAGGTCAGTTCATGTAAAATACCAAGCGGTAAAGATGATTCCGATAAATAAGTGATACGACCATGACTCAACAGTAAAGAAGCCCCTGCTCCCGCTTTGAGCAATTCAAAATCGCCGGTAAACAAATTGATGACGGCAATATCCAACGTTGCCAAACTTTCATCTTCCGATTTTGCCATAATGGCTGTGTTTATCATTTTAAGCATACTCTCATAACCGAAACCTGCCTTAAGCATACGGGCTGCCAATCCTGCCGCCATAGCACTATCAACCGCGGCACCGCCGCCGCTCCCCATCCCGTCGCTCAACACAGCAATATACCTACCGTTTCCGTCTTCAAACAGTTCTACCGCATCACCGCAAAGATTTTCACCTTTACAAACAAGTTGTGAACATCCGACTGC
>JAGBSU010000100.1 GCA_017631705.1 Clostridia bacterium
AATATAAATGACGATTCCTATTAAAACCCCATTAAGCCGTGACGCCGCTCGAAAGCTAAAAGCCGGGGACAGTTGTTTAATTTCAGGCGTAATATATACCGCTCGCGATGCGGCACACAAACGTCTGTGCGAGTTGATTGATTCAAACAAACCTCTGCCTTTGGATATTAAAGACAGTATCGTTTACTTTGTAGGTCCCACACCCGCAAAACCGGAACAAGCCATAGGCTCTGCAGGACCTACAACCTCCTACCGTATGGACGCTTACAGCCCTGCCCTTATTGCCAAAGGACAGACCGGTATGATCGGCAAAGGAAAAAGAGGTCCCGAAGTTATAGAGGCTATGAAACAACACGGCGCAGTATATTTTGGTGCCATAGGCGGTTGCGGAGCGCTACTGAGCAAATGCATCAAAAAAGCCGAAGTTATCGCTTACGACGACCTTGGTGCCGAGGCTATCCGTAGACTTGAAGTGGAAGACTTTCCCGTAATCGTCGTCATAGACAGCGAGGGAAACAACCTCTACGAAATCGGAAGAGCCAACTATCTGGCACAAAATACACAAGCTTTATAACAAAAAAATAAATAAGTTACCTATTCCATTGACAAAACCTCTCTGACAAATTACAATTGGTATATAACAATTGTGTAGGAGAAAAGAAATGGACCATATTTATACCATAAATAAAGATTTTGACATTCCCATCTATCAACAGCTGGTCGATGCCATTCAGGTTGCAATAAAAAAAGGCGTTCTGCTTTCAGGTCAGCAACTGCCAACGGTTCAACAATTAACCAATAAATTGGGTATTGCCAGAGGCACCATTAAACGCGCTTATGACGAATTGGAGTACGCCGGACTTATTGAAAAGATACAGGGTCGCGGCACCTTTGTCAGTTATCATCCCGATAATTCGGGCAGCCGAAAAGAAAGAGCAATGGCAGCAATCGGCAACTTACTTGACAACCTCGACGGGATGGGACTTACTCCTAACGAAATCAACATTTTTGTAAATCTCAAACTTAGAGAGCGTTTCGAAAAAGAGGCTAATATAAAGGTGGTTGTAGTGGAATGCAACCCCGAAAATTTATCACAAATATCAAAGCAGCTTCGACATATAGGCGGAATTGATATATATTCTTATTCATTGGATGATATCAAACAATATCCTTACAAACTCGGCGAAAATTTTGACCTTATTATTACAACATCATCACACGCCGAGTATTTAGAAAGCGTTGTACCTGCTAAGAATCAGATAGTTCGTATAGCTCTCAAACCATCTACTCAATGCCTGTCCCGAATTATAAAAATCGGCACAGGAAAAAAAGTCGGCATCATCGCTTACAGCAAACGTTTTGGTGAGTTGTTGTTCGATACCTGCCGGATGTATGCTGAAAATGTAACCGTGCATACTCCGCTGATATGTGCCAACGAAACCGATGTTAAAGCTTACCTCAAAAACAAAGATGTTATCTTGGTACCCGAATCGTACGAAAAACTTTTAGGCACACAAACAGTTGATGCCATCCACAAATTTGGCGGTGAGACAATCAACTGTTATTATGAAATGGATGAGGGTTCGCTACTGTATTTAGAAACAAAAATCAAACGCCTGCTTGACCAAAAAACCATATAATTCCCCGCTCGGCAGTTTTGCTGAGCGGCTTTTTTTGCCCAAAATATAACTTGACAAATGTTATATAACCTTATATTATATAGGTATATAACAATTTTTCTACGAGGTGCAATTGTATGGAAAATCAGGGAAAGAAAACATTGGTTATGGGCGTTATTGGTGCAGACGTTCATGCCGTAGGAAATAAGATTTTACAACACGCTTTTACAGAAGCAGGTTTTGAAGTTGTAAATCTGGGTGTTATGGTTGCACAGGAAGAATACATCTCTGCGGCTATCGAGTCGGGTGCAGATGCCATCGTTGTATCTTCGTTGTACGGCCAAGGAGAGTTAGACTGTCGCGGTATGCGTGAAAAATGCGACGAAGCAGGACTTAAAGGGATCCCGTTACTTGTCGGCGGAAACATCGTTATCGGTAAACAAAAGTTTGAGGATGTGGAGCGTCGCTTTAAAGCGATGGGCTTTGACCGTGCTTTTCCTCCCGGAACCGCACCCGAAACCACCATTGAAGCCCTCAGAGAACTTTTACATATTGACGGAGAAAATTAATGAAAACTGTATTGTTGATTGATTTTGGCAGTACATATACAAAGCTTACAGCAGTTGATATCGACCGGGAGTGCATTCTCGGCACCGCCGCCGCTTATACCACCATTGAAACCGATATCAACGACGGCCTCGAAGCAGGACTTAAAATTCTTCAAAGCAAAATCGGAACGTTGGATTTTAATGAATGTTATGCCTGTTCTTCGGCCGCAGGCGGTTTAAGGATGATTACAAGCGGATTGGTGCCCGACCTGACAGGCGAGGCCGCAAGGCTGGCAAGTCTCGGTGCGGGAGCAAAGGTTATAAAGGTTTATTCCTTTGAACTCACCGAAGACGATGTCGAAGAAATTCGCCGGATAAAACCCGATATATTTTTGCTTGTAGGCGGAACCGACGGCGGAAACACCGAGTGCATTCTTCACAATGCCGAGGTACTGGCTAATATGAAGCCTGATTTCCCCATTGTGCTCGCAGGTAACCGCTCTGCTGCTAAAAAATGTCAGGAAATACTCAGCGGATACGAAGTTTATGTCTGCCCCAATGTGATGCCAAAGTTTGGAGAATTAAATATAGAGCCTGCGCAAAAGCAGATTAGAGAAATTTTTCTCAATCGAATCATTCAAGCAAAGGGGCTTAGCCGTGCATCGGAACTTCTTTCAGACATTATGATGCCAACTCCCTCAGCGGTATTACAGGCCGTCGAGTTGTTGTCGGGAGGTTGTGAAGACGAGTCGGGAATCGGAGAACTGGTTGCCGTGGATGTAGGCGGTGCCACAACCGATATTTATTCCATCGCCGACGGAATGCCTGAACATATGAACACTGTGTATAAAGGCTTACCGGAACCCTACGCCAAACGAACGGTTGAGGGCGATATCGGTATGCGGTACAGCATTCAAGGCATTGTTGACAGCGCAGGGATCGACCGTATATGTGAATTGTCAGGCCTTTCAGAAGATGTCGCAACTGCGTTAATACAAGATTTAAAGCTTAATCCCGACAAGGTTCCTGAAAACGACAAGGAAATGGAAAATCTCGACTTTGCGTTAGCATCGTGTGCAGTAGAAGAAGCTGTTACACGCCATGCAGGTACTATTTCAGAGTCATATACTCTGCTTGGTAAAGTGCTGGTTCAAGAAGGAAAAAACTTGACCAACGTAAAAAACATTGTTGTTACAGGCGGAAGCCTCATTCATTCTCAGAGGATATATCATATCACCGAGAATGCGCTTTATTCCCTGTCAAACCCCTCATCACTCAGGCCGAAAATTGTTGATGTTTGGGCTGACAAGACCTACATATTAGCAGCTATGGGATTACTTTCATCTTATTATCCAAAAACAGCACTTAAAATAATGAAAAAGGAGCTTGAATACCATGGACATTCAAAATAAACGCATTCCTGACGGGGAATTTGAACAACTGCGTCAAGAAGTTTTAAACCAATGGCCCACAGGCAAGGATGTTAATTTAGAAGAAGCAGTTGCCTATCATAAGTCAATGCCTGAATGCAGAAACTTCTCAAAAAAGTTGCTTGATGCTAAGCGTAACAAGCGCACCCTTATTCAACCGCGTGCCGGAGTTCCTATTGTAGAAGAGCACATTAAACTTATGCAATATCTGGAGGATTTCGGCGAAGCGGATTTGTTGCCTTCTACCATTGACAGTTACACCCGTCAGAACCGCTACGAAGAGGCTGAAAATGGAATTCACGAATCGCTTCGTCTTGAACGCGCCATGCTTAACGGCTTCCCTGCTGTTAATCACGGCGTAGCAAAATGCCGCAAGGTTGTTGAAAGTGTTAATATTCCGATGCAGGTTCGTCACGGCACTCCCGATGCAAGACTGCTGACAGAAATCACCTATGCAGGCGGTTTCACAAGCTATGAGGGCGGCGGGATATCCTATAACTTGCCCTACTGCAAGAATATTCCAATGGAGCGTACCATCCGTGACTGGCAGTATGTTGACCGCCTGACCGGTTTGTATGAAGAAATGGGTGTTTCCATCAACCGCGAGCCCTACGGCCCCTTGACAGGCACGTTAGTACCGCCCTGTATCTCTCATGCCGCCGCTATTATCGAGGCTTTACTCGCAGCAGAACAAGGCGTTAAGAACATTACCGTCGGTTACGGTCAATTCGGAAACTTGGTACAGGATGTTGCCGCTATTCGCACATTAGAGGAACTGACCGACGAATATCTCGAAAAATACGGATACGGCGATGTTCAGGTAACAACCGTTCTGCATCAATGGATGGGCGGTTTCCCCGCTGACGAAGCAAAGGCGTTTGGTGTTATATCCTCAGGTAGTTTGATTGCAGCTCTTTCAAAAGCCACAAAGGTTATTGTAAAAACTCCTCACGAGGCTGTGGGCATCCCCACTATGGAAGCTAACGCCGAGGGCTTGCGTTGTACCAAACAGGTTGTTAATATGTTGTCCGACCAAACTTTCCAAGATAAACGGCTGGACGAAGAAAAGGAAATTATCAAGCTTGAAACCCGTGCTATTGTTGACAAATGCTTTGAACTGGGTAACGGAGATATCGCTGTTGGTGTTTGCCGTGGTGTTGAAGCGGGGGTACTTGACGTTCCTTTTGCTCCTTGCAGATTTAACGCAGGCAAAGTGCTTCCTTGCCGCGATAACGAAGGCGCCATTCGTATACTCGACACCGGTAATTTGCCGTTCTCCAAAGAACTTGTTGATTTCCACAAAGCTAAAATTGAAGAACGTGCCGCTGCCGAAAAACGAGAAATTTCCTTCCAAATGGTTATCGATGATGTTTATTCCATCGGTAAAGGCCGTTTGGTTGGCCGTCCCAAGTAAAAACCAGGAGTGTGTATAAAATGAAAATAATTGATATTGTATGTTCCGCAGGTCGTACCGGATTTTACTTTGATGACCAGCGCGCTATTAAACAAGGTGCCGCGCATGACGGTGTATTTTATGTTGGCGAGCCTGTAACCGAAGGCTTCCGCGCAGTACGCCAAGCAGGAGAATCCATTTCGGTAATGATTATTTTGGAAGACGGTCAGGTAGCCTACGGTGACTGTGCCGCTGTGCAATATTCCGGTGCAGGTGGACGCGACCCTTTGTTCCTTGCTGAAGATTTCATTCCCGTTATTGAAAACTACATAAAGCCTCAGTTGGTTGGCAAGGATGCCGATGACTTCCGCAATCTGTGTGCTATGATGGAAGCTATTGAGGTAGAAGGAAAGCGTCTTCATACAGCCATAAGATACGGCGTGTCTCAAGCAATTTTAGATGCTGTCGCCAAGGCTTCCGGCAGAATGATGTGCGAAGTAGTTGCCGACGAGTACGGCTGTACCGTTTCGGATACTCCCATTCCTCTTTTCACCCAGTCAGGTGATGACCGTTATGATAATGCTGACAAAATGATCATCAAGGGTGCCCCTGTATTACCGCACGCGTTAATTAACAATGTTGATACAAAACTCGGCACAAACGGTGAGAAACTGGCAGAGTATGTTGCGTGGCTTCGCGACCGTATTCTTAACAATCGCAAGGATGCTGACTACTCACCCGTAATGCATATAGATGTTTACGGCACAATCGGTGCCGCTTTCGGCAACAATAACTACAAAGAAATGGCAGATTACATTGAAAAGCTTGGCGAAATTGCAAAGCCTTTTAAACTTCGCATTGAAGGTCCTATGGACTGTGACTGCGACCGCGAAACACAAATCATCGCATTGGCAGGCCTCACTAAAGAGCTTAACGAGCGTGGTTGCGATGTGGAATTGGTTGCTGATGAGTGGTGCAACACCTTAGAGGACATCAAACTGTTTGTGGATAAAAAAGCAGGGCATATGGTTCAAATCAAGACCCCCGACCTTGGCGGAATCAACAATACTATTGAAGCCGTTCTTTACTGCAAGGAAAACGGCATTGGTGCCTATCAGGGCGGCACTTGCAACGAGACCGACCGCAGTGCTCAAGTTTGCGTCCACTGTGCTATGGCTACTAAACCCGACCAGATGTTAGCAAAACCGGGTATGGGCGTAGACGAAGGGTTTATGATTGTATATAATGAAATGAATCGTATTCTGGCTTTACGAAAGACAAAAATGAAATAATAAATCATAAAGCGAGGTGAAAATCCACCTCGCTTTTGCTATGTGCGTCATTGGTGTTATTATATCGCATTCATCTATTCTACGAACTATTCCTGTTGCTTTCATATATAAGAACCTTACCTTTCTAAAAATCGGAGATTTTTGAAAGGTGCCAAGAACCTTGTTGCTCGGTACCCTCGCAATAAAAACTCCTTTGTTGATTTGATAACACTTCTATTATCTGTCAACAAAGGAGATTTATACTGTGATAATTTACTTTTGAAGAAAAACATGCTATAATAAATAAAAAAGCAAAACAATGGTTTTATGCAGAACACTTTAAAAACATATCTAGCAAAAAACACAAAAATCAGGCGACAAAACAACGGCTTTCGTTCAAGAACTAAAAGACATTATTTTTTCATATGATTGCGTTAATTTCGAGAGAATTTCTTTAAGTCGTTTAGAATATGTTTTGTTTATGTGTGACTTTAGAAGATTATAGACAATTGATGGCTTTGAAACACAATGGTTTTTATAGAAATCACATTAACAACTATTATTTTAACTTATGGAATTAAACAAAAAGGCATTGAAGTTGTAAATAACTTCATGTTTGATATGTTTAAGAAATTATCTTATTCTCTCTGCCAAGTATATAGTATGGCTGTTGAAAACGGGTTAGATAGTTTATATAGACTAGTCAAAACATTAAAGAGCAAAAGGAGTATCCTCATGAGTAAAGTAAAAAAAGCAGTGATTGTATATGGTGGTTTGGAATGCCATGATCCATGTGGCGTGGCAAATGTGTTTGCAGAAATACTCGAAAAAGAGAACTTCGAGGTAACAAAATCAGAAACTCTTGATATTTTTTCGACCGATTTAACAAATTATGACCTGATTGTGCCTGTTTGGACAATGGGGAGTCTAACATCGGAGCAAGAAAAAAATGTTTGCGAAGCAGTTGCTTCGGGGACCGGTATTGCCGGTTGTCACGGCGGAATGTGCGCTACCTTTAGAAATAATTTCAAGTGGCAATTTATGACCGGAGCACAATGGGTTGCCCATCCCGGAAACAGCAATGTGACTTATGAGGTTAATATGAACAAGGCTACTTCCAGCCCTTTGGTTGAAGGAATTGAGGATTTTTCACTAACCAGCGAGCAGTACTACATTCACATTGATCCCGCAGTCAATGTTCTCGCTACCACCACATTTACTTACGAAGGTAATCACACTTCCAACGGCAAAATCACCCTTCCCGTAGCCTTTACGAAGCGCTGGGGTAAAGGCAAGGTATATTATAACAGTTTAGGACACAATCGATACATTTTTGATATCCCCCAAGCCAGAGAAATGATGCGTCGCGGTTTCTTATGGGCTTCAAGATAAGGAGGAGTATTCCAACGCCGTTATAGTAAATATCCATTTTTGAAATCGTTTACCGTCAAGGTATGTGCAAAGAATATAAGGCGTGTTGTAAGACATAAAAAAGCAGCTGAGTGAAATTGACTCAGCTGCTTTTAAAACATTATTGACAACATTTTCTAACGATGATTTTTTCTTTAAAATACGGATATCGTTCCAACTCTCCCATTCCCATGCTTCCCACAATATCGGCACCCACCGCTGCCGCCAGTTTTAACGCTTCGGTAACATCGGTTTTGCGCCAAACACTCAAAAAAGCGCCCAACGTTCCGTCACCCGCACAAACCGAACTGACAAATTCGATAGGATATGTATCGGTAAAATAGAGTTCGCTGCCGTTTGAAAAATACATACCTTTTTCGCCCATCGTCAGCAACACGTTTTCGACACCCCATGCGTGCAATTGTTGCATAGAGGCTTTCACCTCGTCTTGTGTGGCACAAGACAATCCGAAAACTTCCGCCAATTCATGCTCGTTCGGTTTAATGAGCAACGGACGATATTTCAGTAAGTCTTTTAGATATGGCGAACTGATATCCAAAACCAGCGGTACGTTCTTTTTTTCTAACAAGACGGCAAGTTCGTCATAAAAACACGGTTCCATCCCCGGCGAAAGACTACCGCTGACTACCAACATATCCATATCCTGTAAACCGTCAATCAACGTCAATAACTCGCGTTGTTTTTCGGGTGAAACCGCACAACCGTTTCCCGAAACTTTATATTCTTCGCCATCTGCCGTGGTAACCGAAAAATTAATACGCGTAATGCCGTCCACAAAAACCGGATAACAGGCAATGCCTTTGTTTTGTACCTCCCCAGCAATATATTTACCGGAAAACCCGCCAAAGAAACCCAGTGTCGTCACCGGCACGCCCAGTTTTTGCAACACGTACGCGACGTTGATGCCTTTGCCGTTGGCAGAATACTCTTCACTTTTTGGGCGGTTAACCGTATGACTTTTAAAAGAATCCATCGTCATGGTAACATCTACCGCCGGGTTGGTTGTTAACGTATATATCATAATCGTCACCCTTCCTTTACACGTATCAATTTTCGCGAAATTTGCGCGGTAGGTTTCCGAATTTCTTCTTAGAGCAATTGGAAAAGTTCTATATACCTATTGTGCTCATTTTTTCATATTTTTTATTGTAAAATTCTATCGTTATATAAGCACAGGAACACCATACCATATTTTATTTTAAAAAGCAAGTAAAGGAGAATAGCACCTATTATTACACGTGTTTTCTTGATGTTTATTCTTTGTATGAACAAAACGGTGCCATAAATCCCGACAACATGGTTGACGGTGTGCATCTTTATCCAAATACCTATGAAAAACAGCAACTCATTGCATTTGTATATTTCTTCATAAACCGCAAGACATTTTGTACGGTTTTCCCCAAAATACACCGATAAATGGTTTTTAGCACTTGAAAAAATATTCTATATGTGATAACATAATTACAAGACTGTAACCACTTTCCCTATGGTTCAAAAAACCATAGGGCTCGTTGTCGTTTATCTCGCTCTTTCCTACTGACTATACAGAAAGTATGAGTAAGGATGATTATGAAAAAAAAGGAAACATTAATTGATGCTATTGACATCAAAAGTTTAATCCGCAGCGTTGAAGGTACTTTGGAAGTTATCCTGTTATGTGCCGTGTATTATATAGCATGCCACATAGGATATCCCTATGACCATTTCTTCCCCGGTTTTGCATTGGGCAACTATATTCTTGCCGGTGTTTACGGTTTGCTGGTTGCTATACTCTTCGCCAGCTTTGATGGTTTTAAATTCGGGTATCTGCGTATCACCGAAGTACTTCTCTCACAATGGATTGCCTTGTGTATTGTGAACTTTGTCACGTACTGGCAATTGTGTTTGGTGGCAGGCAACGTCATTTCCCCCTTACCGTTGGTTTTGACAACACTTGTGGGTGCCGCCGTTTCGTTCCTATGCACCATTTCGTATACCTTCGTTTACCACCGGTTATATGTCCCGAAAAATATGGTTATGATATTCGGGAGAGACAAAGCGGTCACCTTAAAATTTAAAATGGAAACCCGTCCGGATAAATACCGTATTGTCAAACTCATTCCGGCAGAAGAAGGGTTCGATAAGATTTGCGAACAAATCGTCAACTACGATGCCGTTGTTATCAACGACATTCAAGCAGGTCTTCGCAACGACATCTTAAAATTCTGCTATAAAAACGAAATCCGCACCTATTTAACACCGAAAATCAGTGATATCATCGTGCACGGTGCTACCAACATCAATTTGTTTGACACCCCGCTGGCACTCGTGAAAGGAATCGGTCTTTCTTCCACGCAACGCATCGTGAAGCGATTTATGGATTTGCTGATTTCCCTGTTTGTTTTCATCATTGCCTCCCCCATCATGCTGTTGGTTGCTCTTGCCATTAAGTTGGAGGACGGCGGTCCTGTATTTTACAAACAAGCCCGCGTATCATTAGACGGTAAGGTATTCAATATTTTAAAATTCCGTAGCATGATTGTCGATGCGGAAAAAGATGGGTTATCCATTCCCGCAACCGGCAAAGACCCTCGCATCACAAAAATCGGGCAGATCACACGTGCAACACGTATCGATGAACTTCCGCAACTACTGAACATCATTAAAGGCGACATGAGCATTGTCGGTCCTCGCCCCGAACGCGTGGAACACATGCAAAAATATGGTGAAATGGTTCCAGAATTTGATTTCAGAACGAAAGTCAAAGGCGGCCTTACCGGCTACGCCCAAGTTTACGGAAAATACAACACCTCGCCTTACGATAAATTGCGCCTCGATATGATGTATATTGAGAATTACTCGCTGTTATTGGACATCAAGTTAATTCTTATGACTATCCGCATCATGCTCACCAAAGAAAGCGTAGAAGGTTTTGAAACCATTGAACAATTAGAAAACATGGCAATTGATGCTGCTGAACATTGTGGTAACACCGCAAAAGATACGCCGAGCGTTACAAAATAAATGTAAATCATTTAGGAAATGGGAAAACTGTGAAAATACTTGTCGTTTGTCAGCATTATTGGCCGGAGCCGTTTCTTTTGGAAAATACTTGTGATTTTTAAGTATATTATGATTAACGGAGGATACTGCAATGTCCAATTTTACCGGAAAAACCCTAATGATTACCGGTGGTACCGGTTCCTTTGGCAATGCCGTGCTTAATCGCTTTTTGAAAACCGATATCGGTGAAATCCGTGTGTTTTCCCGTGACGAGAAAAAGCAAGACGACATGCGCCATGAATTCCAATCCAAAATGCCGGAAGTTTCGGAAAAAATCAAATTTTTCATCGGCGATGTTCGTGACTTAGCCTCGGTGAAAAACGCTATACACGGTGTAGATTATATCTTTCATGCCGCCGCGTTGAAGCAAGTGCCTTCTTGCGAATTTTTCCCGATGGAAGCTGTTCGTACTAACGTTATCGGTACCGATAATGTGTTGACTGCCGCCATTGAAGCCGGTGTTAAAAATGTGGTATGCCTGTCCACCGATAAAGCAGCTTATCCGATTAATGCAATGGGCATTTCGAAAGCGTTGGAGGAACGCATCTCCGTGGCAAAATCTCGCACCGTTTCTCCGGAAAAAACTAAAATCTGCTGTACTCGCTACGGTAATGTCATGTGTAGCCGCGGCTCGGTAATTCCGCTGTGGATTGACCAAATTCGTCGGGGTGAAGATATCACCATCACCGACCCGAATATGACTCGTTTTATTATGAGCTTGGAAGAAGCCGTTGATTTGGTTTTGTTTGCTTTTGAGCACGGCGTTTCCGGCGACATTTTAGTACAAAAAGCACCCGCTTGCACCATTGAAACGCAAGCCAAAGCCGTTTTGGAACTGTTCGATAAAGAACACAAATGCGGCATCAAAATTATCGGCATCCGTCACGGTGAAAAGAGTTACGAAACCTTGCTCACCAATGAAGAATGTGCCAATGCCGAAGATTTGGGCAATTTCTACCGTGTGCCCTGTGATAATAGAAACCTAAACTACGATAAATATTTTAACCAAGGCGATAAAACGCGTAACCCATTATCTGAATTCAATTCAAACAACACCGAACGCCTCAATGTGGAACAAGTAAAAGAAAAATTACTAACCTTACAATATATTCAAGAAGAATTATCTAAGGAGTAATCATATGAACATTCTCATCACGGGTGCGGCCGGTTTTGTCGGAAAAAATTTAACAGAAGCTCTGCGCTGTATCAAAGACGGCAAAGACCGTACTCATCCGGCACTCACCATTGGAGAATTATATTTGTATGACATCGACTCTCCGTCGGAATTGTTGGAAGAGGCTTGTCAAAAAGCTGATTTTGTCTTTAATTTAGCCGGTGTCAACCGCCCGCAAAGCCAAGAAGAGTTTATGCAGGGGAATTTCGGGTTTGCCTCAACCTTGTTAGATACACTGAAAAAACATCACAACACTTGTCCTGTTATGCTCTCCTCTTCTATTCAAGCCACTTTAGTAGGTCGCTATGCGGACGGAGAATACGGGAAAAGCAAAAAAGCCGGAGAAGAATTGTTTTTCTCCTATGCCGAGGAAACAGGTGCCAAGGTGTTTGTATACCGTTTCCCCAACTTGTTTGGCAAGTGGTGCCGCCCAAATTACAATTCTGCAGTTGCCACTTTTTGCAACAACATAGCCAATGATTTGCCCATTACCGTCAATGACCCGACTGTCACCTTGGAACTGTTGTATATCGACGACTTAATCGACGAAATGCTGTGTGCTTTGGAAGGTACCGAGCACCGCTGTGAATTTGACGGTGTCGACACCGTACTCACTGCAAACGGTCGCTACTGTGCTGCACCGGTTACCCATCGCGTCACATTGGGGGAAATTGTGGAATTACTGCAACGCTTTGCTCAACAACCACAAACCTTGGTAATGCCGCAAATCCCTGCTGACAGTTTTGCTAAGAAACTGTATTCCACCTATCTTTCCTATCTTCCTAAGGAAAAAGTGTCGGTCCCCCTTAAAATGAATGTGGATGCTCGCGGCAGTTTTACCGAACTCTTGAAAACCGAAAACTGCGGTCAGTTCAGCGTGAACATTTCAAAGCCCGGCATTACCAAAGGGCAACATTGGCATCATACGAAATGGGAATTCTTTATCGTTGTTTCCGGACATGGACTCATCCAACTGCGTAAAATTGGTTCGGATGAAGTGTTAAATTACGAAGTGTCCGGCGAAAAAATCGAAGCAGTTCACATGCTTCCCGGTTACACGCACAACATCATCAATCTCAGTAATACCGAAGATATGGTGACGCTGATGTGGGCTAACGAACTGTTTTCCCCTGATAAACCTGACACTTTTTTTGAAGAAGTGTAAGACAGTTTCTGCCATCGAATTTTTCGTGGCGGATTTTTGTCTATTGAAAGGAAATTTTTAATATCTATATGAGGTGACGGTTATGGACATGAAATCGGATTATTCTGACGTTTCTTTTCAAAACAACGGCAAATTAAAACTGCTCATTATCGTCGGCACACGGCCGGAAATCATTCGGTTAGCAGCGGTTATCAACAAATGCCGTCAATATTTTGATTGCATTTTAGCACATACCGGTCAAAACTACGATTATAACCTAAACGGTATCTTTTTCCGTGACTTGGGCTTAAAAGACCCGGATGTCTACATGGATGCCGTGGGCGATGATTTGGGTGCTACCGTCGGCAATATCATCAACTGCTCCTATAAACTGATGGCACAAATCAAGCCGGATGCCATGTTGATTTTGGGCGATACTAATTCTTGCCTTTCCGCCATTCCTGCCAAACGCTTGCATATTCCGATTTTTCACATGGAAGCAGGCAATCGTTGCAAGGATGAATGCTTGCCGGAAGAAACCAATCGCCGCATTGTGGATATTATTTCCGATGTGAACTTGGCGTATTCCGAGCACGCCCGTAAATATTTACACGAATGCGGCCTTCCCAAAGAACGCGTGTATGTCACCGGTTCGCCGATGGCAGAGGTGCTGCACAATAACTTAGCAGCTATTGAAGCGTCGGATGTTCATGCCCGTTTAGGTTTGGAAAAAGGAAAATATATTCTCCTTTCCGCCCACCGAGAGGAAAATATTGATACCGAAAAGAACTTCTTGTCGTTGTTTACCGCTATCAACAAAATGGCAGAAAAATACGACATGCCGATTTTATATTCGTGCCATCCCCGTTCCCGCAACCGCTTGGAAAAAAGCGGCTTTGTGTTGGATAAACGTGTTATTCAAAACGAACCGCTGGGATTCCATGACTATAATTGCTTGCAAATGAATGCCTTCTGTTGCGTTTCCGATTCCGGCACCTTACCGGAAG
>JAGBSU010000101.1 GCA_017631705.1 Clostridia bacterium
GATACAGTAGATGAAAAAATTATTTTCCAAGAAATGTTGCAGGGGCAAGAATATGGCGTGGACATCATCAACGATTTAGACGGTCGGTTTTGTAACGCCATTGTTAAAAAGAAACTTGCTATGCGTGCTGGCGAAACCGATATTGCTGAAACGGTGGATGAGCCTTTGCTTTTTGACGAGGCAGAACGTCTTGGGAAAATAACGGGACATATTGCTAACATGGATTGCGATTTCTTTTTAGTCAATGGCAAACCGTATGTGTTAGAAATGAATGCACGTTTCGGTGGCGGATATCCCTTTAGTCATGTTGCGGGATGTAATCTGCCGCAGGCAATTATGAATTGGATACAAGAAAAAACAGTATCGTCTGATATGTTACAAGCAAGAAGCGGTGTGCTGACTTACAAAGAGTTGGTGCTCACCACAAAAAAACAGGGGTGAAAAAATGAAAGCCTTGGTTTTGGCAGGCGGATATCCGCAAATTGCACTGATTAAAGATTTAAAAAAACGTGGGTATACCGTGTTGCTTGCCGATTGGGGTGAAAACCCGCCGGCAAGGCAGTATGCAGATAAATTTTATCAAGAAAGCACATTGGACATTGAAGCCATTGAAACAATAGCAAGAGCCGAAAACGTTGATTTACTCATCACAGTATGTACAGACCAAGCGTTGCATACCGTAGCAACGCTTTCCGAACGGTTAAATTTACCGTGCTATGTTAGTTCACAATTAGGTCGTGATGTTACCAATAAACGATATATGAAATCGGTGCTCCAAAAAGCAAATATTCCTACTGCTAAACACATGTTGTGCAAAGCGGGAGAAAAATTGCCGACGGATTTTGTTTTCCCCATGGTGGTAAAACCTGTCGATGCTAACAGCTCCAAGGGAGTTGTGAAAGTACATAGTTTGACGGAATTGCAAGAGGCGGTGGTAGCGGCACAAAAAATCAGCCGTACTGATGATGCCATTATTGAGGAATTTGTTCAAGGACGAGAGCTGACCATAGATGCTTTTGTACAAAATGGGAAAGCAACGCTCCTTTGTGTTTCGGAAATACAAAAAATCCCCAGCGAAACCAATTTTGTTATTTGCCGCACTATTTTACCGCCGATATTGTCGGCGGTAGTAGAAAACAAAATCAAGCAAGTTATTCAACAAATTGCCGATGCTTTTTCACTCAAAAACTGTCCGTTGCTGGTACAACTCTTAAATCGTGATGATGATATATATGTCGTTGAATTCAGCGCACGTACCGGCGGCGGCGAAAAGTATAAATCAATCAAAGCATATACCTGTGTGGATATTATCGGTGCGACGGTTGATGTTTCTTTGGGGATACAGCCCGAAATACAACCACAGCGTTCTGAAAAAAAATATCTTACGGAATTTCTTTATTGTCATGAAGGTACGATTGATGCTTATCTCGGTTTTGAAGAAGCACAAAAAGCGGGTTGGGTTGATAATTATGAATTGTTCAAAAAATCGGGTGATGAAATTCATAATGCCAGCAGTAGCAGTGACCGTGCCGCGGCGGTGATGTTTGTGGCCGACTCTTATGAACAATTGATGATGAATTATCAAAAAACTATGGCACTTTTACAAATCAGGAATATTCACGGTAATGATATCATGCGACATGATATTACAATACATTAAATAACGGAGGTAAAAAATTATGCCACAAGAGGTTTGGTACATTTTAGCACTATTAGCTACGGTTGCGGTTACTTTTTTATTATTAAAACGTCCTATTTACGAATGCATGTTTTATGGATTTGTTTTAATGATTGCGCTCACGGGGCAATGGGGAAGTTTCTTTCCCATTATCGCCAAAACATCAACCGATACATTGTTTTATTCCATAGTCGCTTTTTTGATGTTGGCAAAAATTTTAGATGCCACGAATGCGGTTGATACAATTGTTGCACTTGTTTGTTCGATTTTTGGACGTGTTCGCGGCGGTGCAGGATACACCGCTATTATTGCCAGCACATTTATGGGCGCCTTATCCGGCTCGGGTGCCGGTAACGTGGCAACTACCGGTGTGTTTACTATTCCGGCCATGAAAAAAACAGGGTTTCCGGCACACCTGGCGGCTAATGTGGAATCCTCGGCTTCGACGATGGGAAATATGATTCCCCCTTCTGCCGGTATTTTGGCGGCATTAGCTTGCTACAATGAATTTTCCGGTGCCGAAATGTCACAATCAACCTTTTGGGTAGTTTTATGGGGTGTTTCTATTTGGTTTGTTTTGCAACGCATTATAACGTTGTATACCTTTTGTAGAATTTACAAACTCAAACCGATGAACGCGGAGGATATTCCCAGTTTCAAAAACACTTTAAAAGCCGGTTGGAAAAATCTGCTACTACCGTTGATTATTCTTTTGCCGTTTATTTTGGATTATTTCTTTAAATCTACCTTCTTTACCGAGCGGTTAGGCGACGGTGCCAAAAACTTATCGAGTTCACTGTTGCTCTTCACTCCCGGTCTGGCAGCATTGTATGCGTTGCTGGTAAACCGTAAGCAAGGCTCGAAAAAGATGCTCTTAGAAACCGCGAAAAAAGCGGTAAGCGGCGTGGTGCCGGTGGCAACAACCATTTTCTTCGCCTATTGTATCAGCAACCTATTTTCCGAAACAAATATTGGCACCGCTGTCGGAGAATTGATTAAAAGCTGGAATTTATCGGCAGTTGCCTTAGCCTTTATTATTCCTTTAATTACCGCTATATTGGGTATGGTTTTCCCCGGAACAGCGCAAACCAAAATTTTCGGTGTTACCATTATTGGTGCTTTTGCTGCGGCGGGCGCCAATCCGTTGTTGGCAGCTGCCATGTTGCCGGCTATTACCGGTGCTATGGAAGGTATGACTCCGCCATTGGCGTTGTGCATGTATGCTGCTATGGGCATTGCTGGTTCCGGTATGAAAGAAACCACCAAAAACTGTTTGGTTTGGGTGGGTCTGCATTATAGCATGGCGGTGTTATGCTTGTTAGGCGTTTTGCCTGTTTTAGGACTGTAAGGGAGGTTTCGCACTATGAAAAGAATTGCAAATGTACTGAATATAATTTTTGGCATAGGTACAATGCTGACGTTGTTTTTAGGCGGCTTAACAGTGTTGGGATACGTTGTTGCACTATTTATCGGTGGTGAAACTGCTACCGAAATTTGTGCCTTTATTTACAAAACATTCTTTCCGTATTTAATTCGGGCAACCTCCGTATTTGTTGGTTGCGGATTAATCGGTATGTATTTGGAAAAGAAAAAAGCACTTACCATGGTACAAGATACCGAAGAAAAATAAGTTCGGAGATGGAAATATGAACACTATTTTAGTGACACGTTCTTCCATGCCTTCGTTTGAAGAATACTGTGAAGAAATCAAAGAAATTTGGGACAGTCATTGGTTGACGAATATGGGCCCAAAACACAAAGCCTTGCAAGCGGCTTTGACCGAATATTTGGCGGTAGATGCCATTGATTTACTTACTAACGGACATATGGCATTGGAACTTTCTATGCAAGCATTGGGGTTGACCGGTGAGGTAATTACCACGCCGTTTACATTTGCTTCGACCACACACGCTATTGTGCGGAATGGGTTAACGCCGGTGTTTTGTGATATTAATCCGGTGGACTTTACCATGGATGTCAGTAAAATAGAATCGCTAATTACCGAAAAAACAACGGCGATTGTTCCCGTGCATGTTTACGGTAACATTTGTAACGTCGAAGAAATCGAACGCATTGCCAAGAAATATAACCTGAAAGTCATTTACGATGCGGCGCATACCTTTGGTGTGAAATACAAAGGTCGCGGTATCGGAGATTTTGGTGACGTTTCGTGTTTTAGTTTCCATGCGACTAAGGTCTTCAATTCCATTGAAGGCGGTGCGGTGTGCTATCACGATGAAAAATTTGGTCGCGATTTATACGGACTGAAGAATTTTGGTATTCGCGGGCAGGAAGTGGTTGATGCCGTTGGTGCGAATGCTAAAATGAACGAGTTCTGTGCCGCGATGGGTTTGTGCAATTTACGTCACATTGACGAAGAAATAGCCAAACGAAAAGCGATTGTGGAACGGTATTATGAACGGTTAAAAGGTGTTGACGGTTTACAACTCAATCCCATTCAACAAGATGTGCAACCGAACTATTCGTATTTTCCGGTTGTGTTTGATGAAACCGTATTTGGTGCCGACCGCAATGAGGTGATGGCGGCATTAGCTGAAAGCGGTATTGGGGCGAGAAAATATTTCTATCCGTTGACCAATGCGTTTGAATGCTTTGAAGGTCAATACGACCCGAAAAAGACACCGATTGCTTTGAAAATCAGCGGTCAAGTGCTGACGTTGCCGCTGTATGCGGATTTACCGCTTTCGGTGGTGGATACTATCTGCGACATTGTACTCGGTATGAAAAAATAAAACAAAGAAAA
>JAGBSU010000102.1 GCA_017631705.1 Clostridia bacterium
CCCGAGTATATCAAAAACGTCGCGTCCAGCGAAATCTATCCCACGTGGCCGGTCAGTGCGCTGCGTGCCAATATTCTCGCACAAATTTCCTTTGCACTCAACCGCGTGTATACCGAATGGTACCCGAGTCGTGGCTATAACTTCGACATCACCAACTCCACCGCCTTCGACCAATCCTTTGTCCAAGGCCGCGATATTTTTGAAAACATCAGCGACTTGGTCGATGAACTGTTCAACGACTACCTTCGCCGTGAAGGTAGTATCGAACCCTACTTCACACAATATTGCAACGGCACCACCGTTACCTGTGACGGTCTTTCCCAGTGGGGAACGGTCGATTTGGCCGAACAAGGCCTCAATTCGTTGGAAATTCTGCAAAACTACTACGGTAATAACATTGAACTTGTCACCGACGCACCGGTACGGGATATTACCCCCTCTTATCCCGGCACGCCGCTTAGGATCGGCTCCGCCAGCAACGATGTACTCACCAAGCAAATCCAACTCAACCGCATTTCGACCAACTATCCTGCTATCCCGAAAATCAATCCGGTCGACGGTGTGTTCGGCACCGCTACCGAAGACGCGGTAGAAGCCTTTCAGCGCATTTTCAACTTGCAAACAGACGGTATCATCGGCAAAGAAACGTGGTACCGTATCGCGTTTTTATATAACAGCGTCAAACGGTTGGCGGAACTCGATTCCGAGGGCATCTCGCTCGAAGACATCCGCAAACAATTCTCCGAAGATTTACGTCTTGGCGACAGCGGTGACGAAGTACGTGTCATTCAATACTTTTTAGCCGTGGTCGGCACGTTTTACGAAACCGTACCCGTCGTTCCCATCAACGGTGAATTCAACGAAACCACCGAAGCCGCCGTGCGCGCTTTTCAAACCACCCAGGGCTTACCTGTCACCGGTATTGTCGACGAAACCACGTGGAACGATTTATACAGCGCTTACCGCGGTATTATCGACACCATCACCGTACCGGAAAACCGCATCGCCCCCTACCCCGGCACGCCGCTTACCAACGGCTCGCAGGGGGACTATGTTGTCTTTTTGCAAGAATACCTAAACCGTATCGCCCAAACCTACACCGCCTTGCCCACCGTCACCGTCGACGGTGTGTTCGGCAATCAAACCCAAGCCGCGGTCGAAGCCTTTCAGCGAGAATTCGGTCTGCCGCCCAACGGTGTAGTCGGTCCCATCACGTGGTCGCGTATTGCCGACTTGTACGAAGATTTAACCGTCGGTTCCGAAAAACAAGATGGCCAATTCGGTGGCTACGAAATGGTAGAGGAGGGAATCTGATGTATACCAACGAACAATACCGCAACCATATTCGTGAACTGCAACATTATCTGCGCACGTTATCGCTCACCGACGACCGCTACCCTCTTATCGCCGTCGACGGCATTTTCGGCAGTGAAACTACCAATGCTGTCAAAATGTTTCAACAACTAAACGGCATCACCGTCACCGGCACCGTCGACCGTGCTTCGTGGGAACGCTTGCTTCGCGAATATAACCAAGCCTTACTGCTTGTCGCCGCCACCGAATCCATTTCCCCCTTCCCCTATCCCGGCTTTGTGTTAAAAGCAGGCGACAAATGTCCTTTCGTGTATATTCTGCAAATCATGCTCAACGAAATCACCGCCGCCTTCGGCTCGTATGTACCGCTTGCCGTCACCGGCACCTACGACCCTGCCACCGTCGAGCGCGTTATCGCCCTCAAATGCTTAGCAGATTATCCCACAACAGCCGAGCTGGACCGCACTTTTTGGGATTATCTTGCCGTTTGGTATAATCGTGGGAGAGATGCTGTGTGAAGCACGCCGTGTTTGTCAAAAATGCCGCCGTTCTCACGGGCACCTCGTGCATTTTGCGTACCATCGGCATCTTCTTCCGTATGTATCTGTCGGGTGTCATCGGTGCCGAGGGCATGGGACTCTATCAGCTGATTATCTCCATCTATGTCCTCGCCTCCACCTTTGCCACATCGGGTATTTCCACCGCGGTCACACGGATGATTGCCGACGAATTGGTTTGCGGCACGCCTGCCACCGTACGCCATGTGCTAAGGCGTTCGGTAACGCTTAGTGTACTACTCGGTATTGCTTCCGCCGCACTCGTTTATGCCGGCG
>JAGBSU010000008.1 GCA_017631705.1 Clostridia bacterium
AATACCGAACAACAAGAACGGCGAATCTTTGTGTTTGAAAAAATAAAGCCGACGCCCGTAAAATATCCCCGGCCGACGGCAAAAATAAAAAAAGAACCGTTGAGGTGAGACCGATGGAGCAAAAAAAAATAGACCGTATCAGCGAACTGACACGGATTTCCCGTACCCGAGAGTTGACTGCCGAAGAACAAAAAGAACGGCAAGCACTTCGGGAAGAGTATTTACAAGCCATTCGCGGAAATATGCGACAGTTGTTGGACAATACGGTGGTGGAACGGCCGGACGGTAGCGTTTCTTCTTTAAAAAAACAAGCGAAAAAATACCATTAAAAAAGTAGCAGAACGACATTCGTTCTGCTACTTTTGGTTTATGTTTTAGGAAACGGAAAATTTATCGGCAAGCGTTTGGTCAGCAAGGCACATATACGTTTTGCCGACAGCAAATTTTGCGGGCGAGCCGTCTTCTTCCAACAAAGTGAAACCATCGTCTTTCAATGTGAATTTGATGGGACGCACGGTGCCGCCGGAAATCATGTATCCTTTGCCGCTACCCGTACGGAAGTCATAAAGGGTATTTTTTGCGGTTTTAAATTCGACATATTTTTCGGCATACAAAACCACAACGTTGGTGACTTTGATTTGCTTATCTTCTAAGGAAAGGTGCGGTTTGCAATTGTCCAACGCGCCAAGGTTTTTGCCATATGTTTTGGTGGCGGCATCATAGATAAACGATACCGTTTGACTGGCAGTTGTTTTGAGTTGAACTTTTTGAGCGGACTGTTTGCCGACGACGGTGCCAAACGCAAACGGCTGTTTGGTAGCGGTGTTTGCGATGTTTGCCTTTTTGATGCGTTCGGCAAGTTTTTGGCCGGAAGTGGCGACACTATGTACGGTATCCATAACGGATTTTAATTCAGGGTCGCGCCAGAAGGTTTTGGAATCGGCAAGTGCGTCAAAATGATTCAGGACACCCGTTTTTAATGTTTGCAAAGCAGTCCCGCTGCCGCCGGCATGGCAATAGATCGCATCAATACCGCGCGCCATTCTGACAAACGGAGAACGAGCGCTGCGGATGGGACCGAATTTATCGGGAACACTGGCAGCGTTGCCGAAAACAGCCAACAAGCGCGGTATTGAGCCTTCGGTTTCGGATTCTAAAATAAAATCGGCTTTATCAATGCCGGATTGGTTACCGCGAGTAATTCCATCGTTCGGTACCATGATACCGACAGGATGGTTGCCGTCGGCTTCGTTTAAAGAGTAATCGCCGGTAAGGACGTTGAAAAGCTTCCCATTTTGGGAAGGGCTTGTTGTGGTGGTCGGGGTACCGGTAGTGACGTCACCGCCGGGGGTATCGGCGTTTTGCTTGGCGCAAGCGCAACAGCTTACGGTCAACAAACAGGCTACAATTAAAATAGCGACAAAACGTTTCATAATAAGACTCCTTTTGGCAAAAATATTTCCATATTTTAAATGATAACACCATTTCAACAAAAAAGCAACAGATTGACAAAGAAAAAATAAGTGGTATAATAAGGCAAAAAACTTGTCGCTATAGCTCAGTAGGATAGAGCGACCGCCTCCTAAGCGGTAGGCCGGAGGTTCGAATCCTCTTAGCGACGCCAATCAACAGACTTGCTTTACGGCAAGTCTGTTTTTTGTTAAGCAGAGAAGCCGTATCCGAACCCGATTTTCACAGGCGGATTTCTGTCTCTGCTGTGTTAAAATACTCGTAAATCCGAAAGGATTTACTGCGTTTTGTGTCTTGCATAGCCAAAAATCCGATTTGTGAAAATTTTTTGACTCAAAAC
>JAGBSU010000103.1 GCA_017631705.1 Clostridia bacterium
ACGAGTCGGAAGATAGTTTGGAAACCAAATTGCATAAGTCGGTGACCAAAATCTACGGCGGTGTCGGTGTGAACTTTACACCGGCGGCACGCAAGCAAATGGAAAAATTAGAGCGCATGGGTTGCGGCAACATGCCGGTATGCGTTGCTAAAACGCAATACAGTTTCTCCGATGACCCGACGTTGCTTGGTGCGCCCGAAGGATTTACTGTGACGGTGCGCAATTTGAAAGTTTCTGCCGGTGCCGGATTTGTGGTGGCACTCACGGGCGACATTATGACGATGCCCGGTCTTCCCAAAGTTCCTGCGGCAGAGAAAATTGACGTAGACGAAAACGGAAAGATTACAGGATTGTTTTAATAGGTATATATAAGAACAGCGGCGTGTACAAGTTGTACACGCCGCTGTTTTTTTTTGTTTGAACGATTACCGCCGTGTCGGTTTGACGTTGGCGGCAGGGGGAATACCGGCATCGATTGCACCGTTATTTTCTTCAAAGGCTTTGATGTGTTCTCGAATCAAAACCAGCACTTGGCTGTTGACACTTCTGCCTTCGTAATCTGCAATATATGCAATTTTGTTGAGCATTTCTTCTTCAATACGAATGGATACACTTTTGATAGCCATGTAAACACCCCATAATAGATATATTATATGTTTATTTTACGAAAAATATGTGGTATAATGTTGTCGGTGAATATACAGTATATCTATTATTTTTAAAAGGGGGTCTTTGTATGCAAAACGATTACGATACATGTTGTGTATTTCAAGAAACCGCTTTGCAAGAAACCGAGGAGTTAAAAAAACACGTGTACGACATTATGGAAGTGTTGGTACTTTTCAGGAATGTTGACACGTTTTTGTTGTGCGAAAACAATGAGTTTGGTGTTTTGTGTGGTAAGTTGTTGGACCTTATCAAACAAACGTACCCGCATGTACGGTACGAGTTTATCAAAGCCGATTGCCGTGAAGATGTTTACAGGGGTATCGACAGCAGTCTTTTTCTTTTGCTATATTATGATGGAAGCTATGAAAGCGTTGCAGATACACCGTTGGAGTATGCAATTGTTCGTGGAAAGAGTATCTCTTGTTTTCCGTGAAATAAATTTGATAAATGATGCGTGATAGACTTGACAAAGAGTGGGGGGTAGTATATAATATGCGGTAGACAATCTTTAATTCGATACGAGATATCGGCAAGATGACATTAAAGGGAAAAAGGGCAGGGTATGCCCCGTTGTTTTGTTGCGCTGTCAGCCTGCCGTTTTTCGGTAGGCTTTTTTGTTAGAAAGGAAACGAATATGGAATTCACAACAGTAGCAGATTTTCGGAATACGGTTTTGAAAACCTTGAACGCAAACGGCGTTGCACAAGGCGTTTCTGTTGATTTTTCCGACAACCGCTATTTGATATTACCGGCTTTCGCAGATGTACACGTGCATTTGCGGGAACCGGGTTTTTTTTATAAAGAGAGCATTGCCACCGGCACGGCGGCAGCGGCACACGGCGGGTATACGGCGGTGTGCAGTATGCCGAACTTAAATCCCGTGCCGGACAGCATGGAGCATTTGCAACCGCAGTTAAATGCCATTCGTGACAGTGCGGCGGTGCAGGTGTTCCCCTACGGTGCGATTACGGTAGGGGAGCAGGGTGAGCAACTTGCCAACATGGAAAGTCTGGCGCCGTTTGTGGCAGGGTTTTCCGATGACGGACGCGGTGTGCAAAGCGAAGAACGGATGAAGCAGGCGATGCTGACTGCTAAGCGGTTGGGGAAAGTGATTGTAGCGCATTGTGAGGATAATTCCTTGCTGAACGGTGGGTACATTCACGACGGTGAGTATGCCAAAGCGCATGGGCACCGCGGAATTTGTTCCGAGAGTGAGTGGGGACCGATTGCAAGAGATATGGAACTGGTGCGGCAAACGGGGTGCGCTTACCACGTGTGCCACATTTCCACCAAAGAAAGTGTGGAGATTATCCGCAAAGCGAAAGCAGAAGGGTTAGACGTCACGTGTGAGACGGCACCGCATTATCTGTTGTTAGACGACAACATGTTACAAGAAGACGGGCGGTTTAAAATGAACCCACCGCTTCGCAGCCCTGCCGACCGTGAAGCGCTGATTGCCGGCATACAAGATGGTACGATTGATATGATAGCCACCGACCACGCACCGCACAGTGCCGAGGAAAAAGCCAAAGGGTTACAAGGTAGTTTGATGGGTGTGACGGGACTTGAAACAGCGTTCCCGATGGTGTATACTTATTTAGTGAAGACGGGTGTGATTACACTCGAAATGTTAGTAAAACTCATGAGCATTAACCCGCGCAAGCGGTTTTCGATTCCACTTACCGCAAACGATTTTTGTGTGTGGGATATAGCGGCGGAATATGCGATAGACCCTGCGGCGTTTTTGAGCAAAGGAAAAAGTTCGCCGTTTACCGGAACGGTTGTAAACGGACGATGTGTGTTAACAGTATGCGATGGTAAGACCGTGTATTGCGAAGAGTGAGAAAGGAAGAGTTAACATGGCAAAGAGAACAGATATTAAAAAGATTTTGATTATCGGTAGCGGCCCGATTGTGATCGGACAAGCCGCCGAGTTTGACTATGCCGGTACGCAAGCGTGTATCGCGCTCAAAGAAGAAGGGTATGAAGTGGTGCTCGTCAACTCCAACCCTGCTACCATTATGACCGATACCGCGATTGCCGATAAAGTGTATATGGAACCGCTGACGCTCGAATACGTGGCGAAAATTATTCGTCACGAGCGTCCCGATGCGATTGTGCCGGGTATCGGTGGGCAAACGGGTTTGAACCTTGCCATGCAGTTAGAAAAGAAAGGTGTTTTGGCAGAGTGCGGTGTGGAGTTGCTGGGTACCAGCAGTGAAAGTATCGAACGCGCCGAAGACCGTGAAATGTTTAAGGAACTTTGCCAATCGGTCGGTGAGCCGGTTATTCCTTCGGAAATCACGTATTCGCTGGAAGAAGCCAAAGAAGCAGCCGAACGCATCGGTTATCCGGTGGTGTTGCGCCCGGCATTTACCTTGGGCGGTACCGGCGGCGGTTTTGCTTACACGGAAGAAGAATTGGTGGAGATTGGCACCAACGCATTTAAACTGTCGCCGGTGCATCAAGTGTTGATTGAAAAGAGCGTGAAAGGTTACAAAGAAATTGAATTTGAAGTTATGCGCGATTCCACCGACCACGCAATTACCATTTGCGGTATGGAAAACATTGACCCTGTTGGTGTGCATACCGGTGACTCGGTCGTGGTGGCACCAATTTTGACACTGAGTGACCACGATTTGAAAATGCTCAACGACAGCGCACTTAAATTGATTCGCGAACTCAAAATCTCGGGTGGTTGTAACGTGCAGTTTGCGTTAAACCCGAATTCGTCGGAATATTATTTGATTGAAGTAAACCCGCGTGTGTCGCGTTCGTCGGCGCTTGCTTCCAAGGCAAGTGGTTATCCGATTGCGCGTGTGACGGCGAAAATTGCCGTTGGCATGGAACTTTCGGAAATTGCGCTTTCCAATACCACCGCCGCCAAAGAGCCGGTGCTGGATTACATTGTAGCGAAATTCCCGCGGTTCCCGTTTGATAAATTCGATTCCGCTACCAACAAACTCGGTACGCAAATGAAAGCGACCGGCGAAGTGATGGGTATCGGCTCGACATTGGAAGAATGTATGCTCAAATCGGTGCGTTCATTGGAAATTGGTGTGTGCCATTTGTGGATGGCAAAATTTGACGCAAAGAGTGTCGAAGAATTGTTGGCGTATGTGGGCGAGTTCCACGACGATAACTTATATGCGGTGGCACAATTATTCCGTTTGGGTGAAACGGTAGAAACGATTCACCAAGTGACGGCGATTACCGCATATTTCTTGGAAGCGATCCAGCGCATTGTAGCGATGGAAACGACGCTCAAAGAAAACCGCGACAGCGATACGTTGCGAAAAGCCAAAGAACTCGGTTTTTCCGATAAATACATTGCAAAACTGTGGAACGTGGCAGAAATTGAAGTGTTTGAGCGCCGTAAAGCGGAAGGAATGTTCCCGGTGTATCATATGGCGGATACGTTCCACACGAACGGGTATATTCCGTACTTCTATTCCACGTATCAAGGCAAAAATGAAAGCCCGGTATCCGATAAAAAGAAAATTGCGGTGCTGGGTGCCGGCCCGATTCGTATCGGACAAGGTGTGGAATTTGACTATTCCACGGTACACGCGGTGCAAACCATTCGCAAATCGGGGTATGAAGCGATTATTATCAACAACAACCCCGAAACGGTTTCTACCGACTATACCACCGCGGACAAGTTGTATTTTGAACCGCTCACGCCCGAAGATGTGATGAATATCATCGAAATGGAAAAACCCGACGGTGTGATTGCTTCGCTCGGCGGACAAACGGCGATTAACTTGGCTGAACCGCTGATGAAACGCGGTGTCAAACTCATCGGTACGGATTGCGATGCGATTGAACGCGCCGAAAACCGCGATGCGTTTGAAAAGATTTTGCATGATTTGAACATTCCGCAACCCAAAGGAAAAGCGGTTACCACCATTGAAGACGGCGTACAAGCCGCCGCGGACATCGGATATCCGGTATTGGTGCGTCCGAGCTTTGTGTTGGGTGGTCGTGCGATGCGTATTGTGGGCAACGAAGAACAGTTGCGCCATTATTTGAAAACCGCCGTGGAAATCGACGAAGACAAACCGGTATTGGTGGACAAATACATTGTGGGTAAAGAAGTGGAAGTCGATGCGATTTGCGACGGCAGAAACGTGTTTGTTCCCGGTATTATGGAGTTGGTTGAACGTACCGGTATTCACAGCGGTGACTCGATTAGCGTGTATCCGCCGTTTAGCATTTCCGATAAAGTCAAAGGCACAATTTTGCAATATGCCAAAGCCTTGGGCCTTGGTATCGGCATTGTGGGTCTTTATAACATTCAATTTATCGTGGATAAGAACGATAACGTGTTTATCATTGAAGTTAACCCGCGTTCTTCGCGTACTGTGCCGTTCCTTTCCAAGGCGACGGGGTACAGTTTGGCGGATATTGCCACCGAAGTCATTTTGGGTAAGAGTTTGAAAGAACAAGGGTTATTCGATATTTATCCCGATGAGAAAAAACGTTGGTACGTAAAAGTGCCGGTGTTCTCGTTTAACAAAATCCGCGGATTAGACGCGTATCTGTCGCCCGAAATGAAATCCACCGGTGAAGCTATCGGTTACGACGACAAGTTGTATCGTGCGTTCTACAAAGCGTTGCAGGCGTCCGGTATGAAGTTGCAAAACTACGGTACCGTGTTTGTAACGGTTACCGACAGCGATAAAGAAGAAGTGTTACCGCTGATTCGTCGGTTCTATAACCTTGGCTTTAACATTCAAGGTACCAAGGGTACGGGTGAATTCTTAAAGAAAAACGGTATTCGTACGCATATTCTTCAAAAAATCAGCGATGGCAGCGAGGAAATTCCCAACGCAATTCGCCAAGGGTATATCTCGTATATTATCAACACCAGCGACGTTGCCAGTTCTTCTCACACCAAAATGGACGGTTACGAGATTCGTAAACTGGCAACCGAAAACAACGTTAATATCTTCACTTCATTAGACACGGTGAACACGTTGTTAGATGTGTTGGAAGAAACGACGTTGTGCATTTCAACGATTGATGCCTAACTGAAAGGAAACGACATGAAACAAACGTTTTTAACCATTGTATCGCAACAGCGGATTGCCGATAACGTGATGGAAATGTGCCTTGAGGGTGACACTTCAGGCATTACGGCATCGGGACAGTTTGTGAATATTAAGGTGGAGGGGTTATTTCTCCGTCGCCCGATTTCGGTGTGTGATTATACCGAAAACAGTTTGACATTAGTGTATAAAATCGTCGGTGAGGGAACGCGGTTGATGGCCGAATATCCTGCCGGTACGGTACTTGACGTGTTGACGGGGCTTGGCAACGGATACGACACTTCGCTTTCGGGCGACGCGCCGCTGTTAATCGGCGGTGGCGTGGGTGTTCCGCCAATGTACAACTTGTGCAAAACGTTGGTCGCCGAGGGGAAACACCCCACGGTGGTGCTTGGGTTTAACAGCAAAGGCGACGTTTTTTATGAAAAGGAATTCGAGGCACTCGGTGCTACCGTTACCGTGACAACGGCAGATGGCAGTTACGGTGTGAAAGGGTTTGTCACCGATGCATTGCCCACTACATACAGCCATTTTTACTGCTGCGGTCCGGAACCGATGCTCAAAGCGGTGTATCGTGCGACAAGCACGTCCGGTCAGTTCAGTTTTGAAGAACGCATGGGTTGTGGATTTGGTGCGTGCATGGGTTGTTCTTGCAAAACGATTACCGGTTACAAGCGCATTTGCAAAGAAGGACCGGTGCTGCAAAAGGAGGAAATCCTATGGTAAACACAAAGGTGACACTTAGCGGGATTTCCCTTGACAATCCCATTATTCCTGCCAGCGGTACCTTTGGGTATGGTTGGGAATTTGCCGAGTTATACGATATTAATTGTTTGGGTACGTTTTCGTTTAAAGGAACGACTGCCGAAAGCCGGTTTGGCAACCCGACACCGCGTATTGCGGAGTGCCCAGCCGGTATGATTAACAGCGTGGGGTTGCAAAACCCCGGTGTGGATAACGTTATCAGCGAACAGTTACCCAAACTCAAAGCGTGCTTTAACAAGCCGGTGATGGCAAACGTCGGCGGTTTTTCGGTGGAAGAGTATGCCCAGACGTGTGCGAAATTGGATAAGGAACCCCAAGTCGGTTGGTTGGAAGTTAACGTTAGTTGCCCCAACGTACACGGCGGCGGTATTTCCTTTGGAACAGACCCCAAAATGGCGGCAGAGGTAACGAGAAGTGTGAAAGCGGTTACCGAAAAGCCGGTGTACGTGAAACTTTCGCCCAACGTGACCGATATTGTGGCGATGGCGAAAGCGTGTGAAGAAGCAGGTGCCGACGGGATTAGTTTGATTAACACGTTGTTTGGTATGCGCATTGACCTTAAAACCAAACGCCCTGTGATTGCTAACAAGATGGGCGGTTTTTCGGGTCCTGCCATTTTGCCGGTGGCGTTGCGTATGGTGTACCAAGTGTACGAAGCGGTGAACATTCCTGTTATCGGTATGGGTGGTGTTTCATCTGCCGAAGACGTGATTGAGATGATGTTGGCGGGTGCAACAGCGGTGCAAGTGGGTGCCGCAAACTTGGTGAATCCCTTTGCCTGCAAAGAAATTATTGAACAATTACCGAGTGTGATGGAACGGTATGGAATTTCTTCACTTTCGGAAATTATAGGAGGAGCACACCATGGGTAAAGATGTGATTATCGCTTGCGATTTTGCGAGCAAAGAAGAAGTGTTTTCGTTTTTGGATAAGTTTACCGAGGAAAAACCGTACGTAAAAATCGGTATGGAATTGTTTTACGGTGCCGGTCCGGAAATTGTGCGCGAAATTAAAAAACGCGGTCACAAAATCTTTTTGGATTTAAAACTGCACGATATTCCCAACACCGTGAAAAAAGCGATGCGTGTGTTATCGCAATTGGATGTGGACATGTGCAACCTGCATGCCGGCGGTACGATTTCCATGATGGAAGCGGCGTTAGAGGGGCTTACCCGCGAAGACGGTACGCGCCCGTTATTGATTGCGGTGACGCAACTGACTTCCACCAGCCAAGAACGCATGGAAAGCGATTTGCTGATTCACGAACCGTTGGATAAAGTGGTGATGCACTATGCTTCCAATGCCGCCAAAGCTGGATTAGACGGTGTGGTATGCTCGCCCTTGGAAGCAGGGAAAGTGCACGACACCTGCGGTAAAAACTTTTTGACCGTGACACCCGGTGTGCGGTTTGCCGACGGTGACGTAGGCGACCAAGTGCGTGTGACGACACCTGCCAAAGCCAAAGAAATCGGTTCGGATTATATTGTAGTCGGTCGCCCGATCACGGCGGCGGAAGATCCGGTTGCCGCGTACCGTCGTTGCGTGGCAGAATTTGTCGGTTAAGGAGCGAGAAAAATGGAAGCATATAAAAGGGAGTTTATTGAGTTTTTGCAAGGTGCCGGTGTGTTAAAGTTCGGCGATTTTACCGCCAAAAGCGGACGGAAAATCCCGTATTTTATCAACGCAGGCGATATCAAAACCGGTGAGCAAATTGCAAAGTTGGGTCGGTTTTATGCCAAGAGTTATTTGGAAAAAGTGGGCAAACAACCGAGCGTGTTGTATGGTCCGGCTTACAAAGGTATTTCGATTGCCGTTTCTTCGGCGGTAGCACTTGCCGATGAAGGACTCAACGTGCCGTTTTTCTTTAACCGTAAGGAAGCAAAAGACCACGGTGAAGGCGGCGTGTTTGTCGGTTACGTTCCCAAAGCAGGCGAACAAGTGGTGATTGTGGAAGACGTTATCACTGCCGGCACTGCTATTCGTGAAAGCATGGAAATCTTATCGCATCTGGACGGTGTGAAGGTGGCCGCCGTGTTTGTGATGGTGGACCGCAAAGAAAAAGGCAAAACGGAATTGTCTGCGATGGCAGAAGTGGAAAAAGAATTATTGGAATTTGTGAAAAAGTATTTTGGCAAGACAGTGTACCTAGCCGGTAATTCGA
>JAGBSU010000104.1 GCA_017631705.1 Clostridia bacterium
CAACAAAACGTACCGCTTAAAGATTTAAAATTGTTGCCGAATCTGCTGATTGCCGGTATCATTCGTGACCGAAAAACCATTATTCCTGCCGGTAACGATGTCATTTTAGCCGGTGACCGTGTGGTCGTGGTGGCGGCAAACCATCGCTTGCAAGATTTGTCGGATATTTTAGCGGAATAGAGGGATGCACATGAATCGAAACGTTTCGCTTTACACGGTAGGTCAAATCGTCAAGTTAGAAGGGCTTTTGCTCGTATTACCCTTGATTGTTTCCCTTTGTTATGCCGAATACTCGCTGGTACGAGCGTTTTTGTTGACCATCGCTGTGGCGATTGGCTTGGGCTTTTTGCTGACCATTGTGTTTCGCAAAAGTCGCACACCCATGTATGCCAAAGGCGGGTTTATCACGGTAGCACTTTCGTGGGTGGTGTTGTCGCTGGTTGGTGCTTTACCGTTTGTAATTTCGGGGCAAATCCCCTCGTATATCGATGCGGTATTTGAAACAGTCAGCGGTTTTTCCACCACCGGTTCTTCCATTTTACCTGACCCTGCGGTGCTCGGCAGAGGCCTATTGTTTTGGCGCAGTTTTACGCACTGGGTCGGCGGTATGGGTATCATTGTGTTTATGTTGGCGGTGACACGGCCGGAATCCGGCAGAGCAATCCATATTTTGCGTGCCGAGGTTCCCGGCCCGATTGTGGGTAAATTGGTACCCCGCCTGCGCGATACGGCCAAAATTCTCTATTTGATTTATTTTGCGTTAACCGTGGCACAGGTGATTTTCTTGTTGTGCGGCGGTATGCCGTTGTTTGATAGCTTGGTGCATACCTTCGGTACTGCCGGAACGGGTGGCTTTGGTATTCGGTCGAGCAGCATTGGCGGGTACAGTCCGTATCTGCAATGGGTGATTACGATTTTTATGTTGCTGTTCGGGCTTAATTTTAACTTGTTTTATCTGCTGTTATTGCGCCGCATAAAATCGGTGTTTAAAAGCGGTGAAACGTGGACGTACTTAGGTGTCGTTGTGGTGGCGATTACGTTGATTACCGTGAACCTGTTGTCACAACACCCACAGCTGTCGGAAGCCTTACGGTTGGCGGCGTTTCAGGTATCCTCGATTATTACCACAACCGGCTATGCGACAGCCGACTTTGCCGCGTGGCCGGAGCTTTCTAAGACGATTTTGTTTTTGCTCATGTTTATCGGCGGCTGTGCCGGTTCTACCGCCGGCGGCTTAAAAGTATCCCGCATCTTATTGCTTTTCAAATCCATTCGCCGTGACTATGAACGCATGGTTCACCCTCACGCGGTCGGTGTGGTACACATGGACGGAAAACGCGTAGACGACCGCACGCTGGGCGGTGTGACGGTGTATTTTGCGCTGTATATGATGATTTTGGCATTTGTACTGTTGCTGTTGTCGTTTAACGGCTTTGACTTGGTCACGAATCTTTCCGCGGCGGTGGCATGCTTTAACAATGTCGGCCCCGGTTTCGGCGAAGTCGGCCCAACGTCTTCGTTTGCCGGTTATTCCGATTTTTCCAAAATTGTTTTATCCTTTGCCATGTTGTTTGGGCGGTTGGAAATTTATCCCTTACTGATTGCGCTAACTCCTGCGGCATGGACAAAAAAATAAAAAAGATAAGCGGTGCAAACCTTGTGGTTTGCACCGCTTTTTTATTGGGCTAACCTATGCTTAAAATCCGCGTGAAGAACCGCCGCCACCAAAACTTCCGCCGCCTCCTCTAAATCCGCCGCCACCGCCGAATCCGCCAAAGCCGCCACCTCCACGGTGGTGGTAATGGCCGAATCCGCCGATCGGGAAAAAGAAGAACGAACCGCCGCGGCGCCCTGAGCCAAAAACAATCAGCAGGAATACGAGCACCAGAAAAATCACAGGAAACCAATTGTTGTTGGCTAATTCGTCAGCCGGTGTGTAGTTTGGGTCGGGCTCTAAGCCAAACTCAATATATACCTCGTTGACAAGTGCATCGTACGTTGCCGCTAATCCGGCCGAAAAATCATTGTCTTGGAAATAGGGAACAGCATAATTATCCAAGATAATACCCGATTTTGCATCGGTAATAGCGCCCTCTAATCCGTAACCGACGCTAATATCCACCTGTCGGTCTTGCACTGCTAACAAGAGCAACACACCGGTATTTTTCTCTTTGTCACCGATACCCCAAGCACGCCCTAACTGAACGCCGTAGTCGTGAATATCCGCACCGCCGATGGTATCGACGGTAACAACTACCACTTGCGCTTTGGTTTTTTCGTACAACTGCACGCCGGCGGCAAAAAGCGCGTTTTCGGTTTCGCTGTCCATTACGTCAGCAAAATCGTTGACAAAAAAGCGATCGGTGGGGGTAAGGTCTATTTTATCGGCTGTTGCCGGTACAGCGCAAAGCAACACCAATAAAACGATAACAGCGATTTTGCATAATACTTTTTTCATAGTAGTTATTTAAAATCAACAACCGGTGTTTGGG
>JAGBSU010000105.1 GCA_017631705.1 Clostridia bacterium
CGGCACATACGGCTTTTCGCCGGCGCGTTTGGCTTTGCGATTGCGCCACTGTGCTTCAAATTCTTGAATGTGTGCCGAATCGCGCAGCATAATATTACACAGCTTACAGGTGGCGGTGGTGGCAAACACCGGACCGCGAAAACCGTTGGCATACAGCATGGGAATCATGCCGGAATGGTCGATATGAGCATGTGTCAGCAACACGGCATCAATTAACGAAGGGGAAACCGGAATTTCTTGATTTTCAAACAAATCCTGACCTTGTTCCATTCCGCAATCGACTAAAATGCGGTGATTATTTATCGTCAGCATAGTGCAACTGCCGGTCACTTCGTGCGCCGCACCTAAAAAAGTGATTTTCACAGAAAAGCCTCCCTTTTTCAAACGAAGTATTAATAACAGTTTATCACAAAAGATATAAAACGGCAACCGTTTTCAGCAAAATCGGCTGTACGAAAATTTCGTACAGCCGATTTTGCAATGGTATTAAGATTTGTCTTTTGATTTCGTAAACAAACCGCACAACAGGGCGGCAAAAACGGCGAAGGCAATACCGCCGGCTGTACCGGTGACACCGCCGGTGAAAATTCCCAGCCAACCTTGTTTGGTAATACCTTCTTCAACACCTTTGGCCAAAGCATAGCCAAAACCGGTTAGCGGAATGCTGGCACCGGCACCGGCGAATTGTATCAGTTTATCGTATATACCAACGGCGGTAAGAGCCACACCGGAGGTGACAAACAACACCAAAATGCGTGCGGGTGTCATTTTGGTATAATCAATCAACAACTGCCCGATAACGCAAATCGCGCCGCCGACTGCAAAGGCTTTTATCAGCATCAACCAATCCATAAAAAAGGAACCCCTTTACTCTGTTTTGTTGTTATTTTGTCCTTTTGCAAAGGGTTTATTCCTTTTTCTTGCTGCCCGGCTTTTCAGCGACGTCGGCAATTCGGCGGCGATGGTGGGGAAGAGGTTGTCGGCATCGGCTGTCGGTTGAATTTCATAGGTGCCGTATTTGTTTATCAGTTCTTCGGCCGTTTCGGGTTGGCCGCCGATACCTTGTAACGATTTCGGTGTAATATTTTTTGAGGGCATACTGTTTTCACCTCCGTGAAATAGTATGCCCTCAAATGCGTTTATTTTTCTTTTTCTTGTAACAGCGCGCGGATATCTTTTAAGATATCGGTTTCGGTTTCGGGAGGCGGAACTTCTTCGACGGGAGCCTCTTCTTCGGCGGCCTTTTTCTTATGTAACAGTTTGCCGGTAGAGTCTTTTACTTTCAAGAACACTTTCAACATAATGAAAATGCAAAGTGCAATGATAAGAAAATCTAACACCGTTTGCAAGAAGGAGCCGTAATTTAAAGCAACTTCGGCAACCTCGTCCGTGGCGGGAGTAATAACCCATTTGAGTTTCGAGATGTTGACGCCGCCGAGCAATAAGCCGACCAACGGCATAATCACGTCGTTCACCACGCTGGTGACGATTTTGCCGAACGCACCGCCGATGATAACGCCGACTGCCATGTCGACAACGTTGCCTTTGGCAATAAAGGTTTTGAATTCGTCAAAAAATTTTTTCATAAGAAAACCTCCTTAATTTATACGATTTAGGCTGGCGGGAGCCGAACTCTTTACGCTTGCAAAAGAAAATTTCCGGTGATAGTTTGCCTCAAAACTTGAAATGCGTTAGCATTCCTGCGTTTTTCGGCTTCCTCTA
>JAGBSU010000009.1 GCA_017631705.1 Clostridia bacterium
ACAACATGTCTTCTCGTACCGTTTTTATCGTTTCATCATCTGCCTCTGTCAGCTGATGGGATTGTATCAATGGATTATACGTTTTGTTTTTTAAATCGTCTATCAAGTCATCCACCGCATCTATACGGTAAACCCAACTGCCTAAACAGTAGCCGAGCCGTTGTAAAATGCGCCGTACTTTTTCGTCTTCAACACCGGCAGAACACAAGTGACTGAGCATAAGCGCTGTCGGTTCGGCGGCGGCATCCAACGAAGCCGTACCAATGCCTTCCAATTCATTTTGCCGTTTCATACAGTCCGATAAAATGGTGTCGGTTTCCGGCAATCGCTTTACCGCACGACGGTAGTTGCCCGAAGAAAGTAGTTGAGCGGTGCCCGCCGCTATCCGTTTGGTAAAGCGGCTATCTGCTACCGCATCTTGCAAGCGATGGTGTGTAAGCAATACCGAAACATCGGCACCGTATAACAGTTCCAGATGTTCACCACAATTCAGACGGCGTTTACAAGGGTTATATACACAACGGCCTTGTTTAAAGTTAACACCGGTTTCGGACAATGCCATACGCAATAACACCAAAAACGTCATATCGTAGCTGAGTGCCATTTGCGCGGTAATACCGTATCGTTTGCCGAGGGTACGGCAAAGAGAACAATAGATACCGCGATATTGTTCAAATTCACCCATTTTCAGTTCCGGTTGAAAAACCTTTACATAGCCAAACATGGTTGTCCTCACCTTTTATTGTATACACATAATAATACAATATTTTCGTTTTAGAATATGAAAGATTTGTAAATATTTCATTTTGTTTAAACGGTATATTCTTTTTCTTTTCGGCAACACTACTGACACATCGGTCGATTTGCTGTCCGATGTGATACAGAAGACATGCAGTCGAGCACGTTTCAAGGAGGGAGAAAAATGGACAGACTGGCAGTGTTACTGGTGGTCGTCGGTGCGTTAAACTGGGGAAGCATCGGATTATTCCAGTTCGATATTGTCGCATGGATATGCGGCGGTCAAAGCGGTCCTATCAGCCGTGTGGTATACACGCTGGTCGCACTTGCCGGCATTTGGTGTATCTCGTTATTTTTCCGCAAACGGGAACATTTACTCGAAAAAGAAGACTCCTAATTTCTTAAAAATCAGGACCGCCGTTTTTCGGTGGTCCTGATTTTTACAAACAAATGTTAGGAAATCAAAGCCTTGGTATCGCGGGCAATAACCAACTCTTCATTGGTCGGGATAACGAAAACACGCACAGCCGAATCGGGAGTGCTGATTTCGGTTTCGACACCATGTGCCAAGTTGGCTTCGGCATCCAGTTTGATACCCAAAAAGGCCAGTTTTTCCACGAGTTCTGCACGGAGTTTATCTTGGTTTTCACCGATACCTGCTGTGAACACCAAAGCATCTAAACCGCCGAGTGCCGCAGCATAAGCACCGATGTATTTGAGAATTTGATAGCTACGCATATCCCATGCCAATTTAGCACGTTCGTTGCCTTGTTCCATAGCGGCAGCGATATCGCGGTCGTCGCTGGAAACACCGGAAATGCCGAGCATACCGGATTTTTTGTTCATGACAGCATCCATTTGAGCAGGGGTGAAACCTTCTTTTTCCATAATAAAGGTGACGGCAGACGGGTCGATGGCACCGCTACGAGTACCCATTAAGAAACCATCAAGGGGTGTGAGACCCATGGTGGTATCGATAACTTTACCGTCTTTGATAGCCGCGAGCGACGAGCCGTTACCCAAGTGACAGGTGACAATGCGCGTGCCTTCACCATTCGGTTTGCCCAAGAGTTCACAGCAGCGAGCCGAAACAAAGCGGTGCGAAGTGCCGTGGAAACCGTAACGACGAACACCGTATTTTTCATAATATTCATACGGCAAGCCCCACAAATAAGCGACTTCGGGCATGGTTTGATGGAAAGCGGTGTCGAACACACCTACTTGCGGAATGTCTTTACCGAAAGCGGCGGTAGCGGCTTCAATACCTTTGATGGTTGCCGGGTTGTGAAGCGGTGCGAGCGAAGCATAGTCTTTGATAGCTTGAATGACTTCGTCGGTAATGATAACAGAACGATCGAATTTCGAACCGCCCATTACGGTGCGGTGACCGATAGCCGAAACCTCGGACAAATCATTGATAACTTTACCTTCACCTTCGGTCAGTGCTAATTTTACTTGTTCAAAAGCAGCGGTGTGATCCGGCATAGCAACTTCCTTTTTGAAGGCTTTGCCGTCTACTTTATGTGTGAAAAAGCCATCGATACCGATGCGTTCGCACACGCCTTTGGCAACCGTCACTTCGCCGTCCATATCAATCAATTGATACTTGAGCGACGAGCTACCGGCATTGATAACTAAAATTTTCATAACCTCTACCCCTTTGTTTCTTTCAATATTGATTTTATGGTAAAAATAGGATATACTTGGATTATAAACTATTTTTTCTATTCTTTCAACCCGTTTTATCATTTATTTATTAGTTTTTGGAGGTGAGTGTATGCGGATTGCCGGTATTGTCGCCGAATATAACCCGTTTCACAATGGTCATGCCTATCTTCTGGAAAAAACCAAAGAACTACACGGTGGTTGTGAAGCAACTCACCTTGTCGCTGTTATGAGCGGTAGTTTTGTTCAGCGCGGTGAGCCTGCTACCCTTTCGAAATTCGACCGTGCCAAAGCCGCGTTAGCCGGCGGTGTGGATTTGGTTATTGAACTACCGGTGCCGTGGTGTTTATCTTCGGCAGAAGGCTTTGCTTCCGGGGCGGTTTCTTTGTTAGAAGCGATGGGTTGCGTAGAGGCTATCAGCTTTGGAACAGAATCGGGAGATTTATCGCCTCTGAAAAAAGCGGTAACCATTATGGAAACTCCGCGTTTTTCCACATTGTTGAAATATTATATGGATTTGGGGTCGGCTTTTCCGGAGGCACAGCAAAAGGCTGTAGCGGAAATTGCCGGAAATACCGTATCACAAGTGCTTGACACACCAAACAATACGCTTGCCATAGAGTATTTAAAAGCGTTAAACCGGTTACAATCGAACATTGCTCCGTTTACCGTCAAGCGTTACGGTGCTGCACACGATAATATGATTCCGCTCGGCAACACCGCATCGGCTTCTTACATACGCTCATTATTTGAGTCCGGTCGACTGATTAATGCCTTGCCGTATATGCCTGCCGGATGTGCCACCGCTGTATCTTCTGCCGCTGAAAACGGACGCCTTCCCGCTACGGCACAAGCTCTTGATCGCGCCGTATTGGCTCGCTTACGCAGTATGTCGATGGAAGAAATCGGCAAACTACCCGGTATTTCCGAGGGGTTGGAAAATCGTTTTTATAAAGCCATCCGGCAAGCCTCATCGTTAGAAGAATTGGAAACACTCATCAAAACAAAGCGGTATCCCCTCACCCGTGTCCGGCGGTTGATTTGGTCGGCTTTTTTAGGAATCCCTGCCGGCTATGCCAATAAACGACCGCCGTATTTGCGTGTCTTGGCTTCCAACGAAAAAGGAAAGGAAATCGTTGCCGCCGCTAAAAATGCCGTTTTACCGTGGATTTACCGTGCATCACAGATACAAAAGTTGGATGAGGCTGCACAAGCAGTTTGGCAATTGGAGTGCCGTGCCACCGATTTACATCAATTGGCATTTCCTACTCCGCTTCCCTGCGGTGCGGATTATACTACCGGATTGATTCGAGAATAACAAAAGAACTCAGCCG
>JAGBSU010000106.1 GCA_017631705.1 Clostridia bacterium
CCCATACTTTGATTTTGGAAAAATCATGGCGTGATTCAGATTATGCCGGAATCATCGCCCAGCTCTGTCCTGAATTGGAAACAACTGCCCCCGGCGCTCCGTTGCGTGCCAAGCGTCTGCCGTTTCTGCGCAACGTTATTACCGTCGGTTACCGCCAGAAAGGGGCAATAACCTGGGAAGATGCTCTGCTCAGAGCCAAAAGTGTTCCCGTTGAAGAACTTCACCGGCGTGCTGATGCGGTGGATATTCACGATGTTTGTAATATGCAGTATACCTCCGGAACTACCGGTTTCCCCAAGGGAGTCATGCTCACCCACTTCGGTGTTGTGAACAACGGTAAATGTATCGGCGACCGCATGGATTTATCCACCGCCGACCGTATGATGATACAAGTACCGATGTTCCATTGCTTCGGTATGGTACTTTCGATGACCGCTTCGATGACACACGGTGCTACGTTATTACCGCTTCCCTATTACGCACCAAAACCGGCGTTGTCGTGCATTCACAACGAACGCATTACTGCGTTTAACGGTGTCCCCACGATGTTTATTGCGCTGTTGGAACACGAAGATTTTGAAAAAACCGATTTCTCACACATTCGTACCGGTATTATGGCAGGTAGCCCCTGCCCCATTTCGGTCATGCAAGACGTGATGAACAAAATGAACATGAGCGAAATCACCATCGTGTACGGACAAACCGAGGCGTCCCCCGGTTGTACCATGAGTTCGACCGATGACCCGATTGGCGTGCGTGTAGGTACGGTGGGTAGAGCATTACCGGAAATTGAGTGCAAAATCGTCAACCCCGAAACCGGCGAAGAATGCGAAGATAACGTTACCGGTGAATTCGTGGCACGCGGATATAATATCATGAAAGGATATTATAAGATGCCCAAAGCCACCGCTTCAGCCATTGACGAGGACGGTTGGTTACACACGGGTGACTTGGCTTGCCGTACACCCGAGGGCAACTATCGCATTACCGGTCGTTTGAAGGATATGATTATCCGCGGCGGTGAAAATATTTATCCCAAAGAAATTGAAGAATTTATTTACACGCATCCCAAAGTGAGCGACGTTCAAGTTATCGGCGTGCCGGACGAACAATACGGCGAAGAAATTATGGCTTGTATTATTCTAAAAGACGGCGAAAACATGACCGAAGCTCAAATGAAAGACTACATCAATGCTCACATGGCACGTCACAAGGTGCCGCGGTATATTGATTTTGTCACCGAGTTCCCCATGAATGCCGCCGGTAAAATCCTCAAATACAAAATGCGTGAAAACGCGATTGAAAAATTAGGCTTACAAAAAGCATCCAAAGTCGTAACGGCATAACAAAAAATCGTACACTTACCAAAGTAAGTGTACGATTTTCTTTTTATTAAAACGTTTCAAAACCTATTAGCAAGCCACCTTTTTCGGCGTAAAAGCCGCAAAGCCCGCCACAAGGATATATTTCTATGTTTATCGTGCCGATTTCTTTTTCAATCTTCTCTTTAAGTTTGATAGCCGTTGCTTCGTTCAAGCAATGTGCAATTCGCACTTTACCGTTTTTGCAACCATTTTCTTTTAAGCGGTGAATAACAGCCGTTAATCCCTTCTCTTCCCCCCGACATTTATCCAACGGTTGCAAGTCACCCTTATCACTTGCTTTGCCTAAAATACGAATTCCCAGCAAACCAACCGCTTTGGCAACCAGTGGGCTTACTCTACCATTGTTGGCTAAATTTTTCATAGATTCCAGCATGAATAGCAAACCGGTACTTTTTTGGTATTGCTCAATGTCTTCGCATATTTTTTGGAAAGAATATCCCAAAGCAATCCCCTCTGCAGCTTTTTCAATGAGTAGTTTTAATTCCGGGCCGGCAGAAAGGGAATTTACGACAAAAACGTTACGTTCGGGATATTTCTCCTCATATATTGTTTTGGCAATACAAGCCGCATTGTAGCTACCTGACAACGTACCGGTAATGGTAATACAAATGACGTTTTCGGCATCTTCGAAAGCCTCTAACCATTCTTGCGAATTGGGGCACGAAGTGGAAGATTTTCCTTTATACGAAAATAAATCGTGTATCATATCCTCTGTTTGTAAAGAATCATCGTCTATGTATTCCTTATGAGCAGTAATAATCTTTAAAGGAATCGACAAGAACGGAACATCGGATACAGTCTTTACATCGGCAGAAGAATCGGCAACAATTTTTACAGTATACATACGCTAACTCCAAATCTCAAATTGTTTTTGTAAATACACAACAAAAACTATTACCAGTATA
>JAGBSU010000107.1 GCA_017631705.1 Clostridia bacterium
CTTTTTGTGCAATGAGTTCATCGTGACTTCCGCGTTCAATGATATGACCGTGGTCTAACACCATGATAACGTCGGAATTTTGTACCGTGGAAAGGCGGTGAGCGATGACAAATACTGTTCTGCCTTTCATCAAACGGTCCATGCCTTGTTGTACCAACGCTTCGGTATGGGTGTCGATGCTCGACGTTGCTTCGTCCAAAATCATGACCGGTGGGTCGGCAACGGCGGCACGAGCAATCGATAAGAGTTGTCGCTGACCTTGCGACAGTTGCGCACCATCGGCGGTTAGCACCGTTTGGTAGCCATCCGGTAACCGTGAAATGAAACTATCGGCATTGGCGAGCTTTGCCGCCGCATAGACTTCTTCGTCGGTGGCATCGAGATTGCCGTAACGGATGTTTTCCATCACCGTGCCGGTAAACAAGTTGACATCTTGCAACACGACACCGAGCGAGCGACGCAAATCGTTCTTTTTAATTTTATTGATGTTGATACCGTCGTAACGGATTTTGCCGTCGGCAATATCGTAAAAGCGGTTAATCAGGTTGGTGATGGTGGTTTTGCCGGCACCGGTAGCGCCCACAAAGGCGACTTTTTGACCCGGTTTGGCATACAGCGTGACGTCGTACAACACTTGTTTTTCCGGTACGTAGCCGAAATCTACGTTGGTTAGGCGTACGTCACCGGTAAGCGGTGTGTAGGTAACAGAACCATCTTGATGCGGATGCCGCCAAGCCCAATGGCCGGTACGTTTTTCGGTTTCGGTGAGCATACCGTTCTCCTCAGTGACATTGACCAAGGTGACGTAGCCTTCGTCGGCTTCGGACTCTTCATCGTACAGTTCAAAAATACGTTTTGCACCGGCCAATGACATAACTACCGCGTTGATTTGTTGGGAAATTTGGGTAATCGGCATGGTGAAGTTTTTGCTCAGTTGCAAGAACGAGGCAATGGTACCCAAGGTGATACCGCCGAACCCTAACATCGCCATCGTGCCGCCCAACGTAGCAATCAACACGTATTGCAAGTGACCCATATTGCCCATAATCGGCATGAGGATATTGGCAAGTTTATTCGCTTCGGTAGCGTTTTCGCACAGTTCGTCGTTGAGTGCATCGAATTCACGTTTGACGGTTTCTTCGTGGCAGAAAACTTTGACAACCTTTTGACCTTGAATCATTTCTTCCACGTAGCCGTTGACCGCACCGATGGATTGTTGTTGTTTGGCAAAATATTTGCCGCAACGAAGACCGATGTTTTTGGAAATGAACACCATAAGCATCGCATAGCAAAGCACGAACAGCGTGAGTTGCCAACTGGTTTTGAGCATGGCAACGAGTACCGATATGATGGTGATTGCCGAAGAAATCGCTTGCGGAATACCTTGCGAAATCATTTGACGCAGGGTATCGGTATCGTTGGTGTAGAGGCTCATCACGTCGCCGTTGGTGTGTGTATCGAAATACCGTATCGGCAAGGTTTGCATGTGCACAAACATGCGGTCACGCACGTTTTTCATGACCCGTTGTGTTATGGCGACCATGATAAGGTTATACGAAAGTGTAGAAGCGATACCGAGCAGATAAATGCCTGCTACGCGGAAAATGGCGTTTGCCAGTTCGCCGAACAGTTGTGCGCCGCCGAGCATGGGACGGATATAGTCGTCAATTAACGTTTGCAAGAACAGTGAACCGCGTACGTTGGCAAAGGCACTGATACCAATGCACACAAACACAACGAGAAAACCGAACCAATTCGGAACAAATACCAGTTTTAATAACCGCGAGGCGGTGGCTTTGTCCATTTTGGGGCGAGGGCCCATACTCGCCATTTTGCCGGCAGGACCGTGCTGAGGAGCGTTGACGGGTTTTTTGGAAGGTGTCATGCCGGCTCACCCCCTTTTTGCTGTGACCGATAGACTTCCTTGTAAATCGGCGAGGAATTAAGTAATTCTTCGTGTGTGCCGACAGCGCTGACACGACCGTCATCCAACACGATGATTTTATCGGATTCTTGCACCGAGGAAATCCGTTGTGCGATAATCAGTTTGGTAACGTTGGGCAATTCTTCGCGGAATGCTTTGCGAATCAAACTATCGGTATGCGTATCCACCGCACTGGTAGAATCGTCCAATATCAGCACGCGCGGTTTTTTGAGCAAGGCACGGGCAATGCACAAGCGTTGTTTTTGACCGCCCGAAACGTTGGTACCGCCTTGTTCGATATAGGTATCGTAACCGTCGGGGAAGGCTTTGATAAAATCGTCCGCCTGCGCCAAACGGCAAGCGTGTTCCAGTTCTTCGTCGGTGGCGTTGGCGTTACCCCAACGCAAGTTTTCTTTAACAGTGCCGGAAAACAGCACGTTTTTTTGCAACACCATGGCGACATTATCGCGCAAGGTATGCAAGCGATAGTCGCGTACATCGACACCGCCTACCAAAACGCGACCTGCGGTAACATCATATAAGCGGGGAATGAGTTGCACCAGCGTACTTTTGGAACTGCCGGTACCGCCGATGATACCCACCGTTTCGCCCGAGCGAATGGTGAGCGACACCTTATCGAGTGACGGTTTGCTGTTTTTATCACCGTAGCAGAAGGTGACGTCTTCAAAGCAAATATCGCCCGAACGAACGGTATCGACCGTACCGTCTTTGATGTCGCTTTCTTCGTTTAACACTTCGGTCACGCGTTGTGCCGCGGCACGGGACATGGTAATCATGACCAGTATCATGGAAATCATCATCAAACTCATGAGGATTTGTTGAACGTAGGTAAACAAACTCATAAGTTGACCCAAGGTAAGACCTTCGGTACCGCCGATAACCAGTTTGGCACCAAACCACGAAAGCAGTAAAATGCACGCATACATGCTGATTTGCATCAGCGGTGCGTTAAACGCAAGCAATCGTTCCGCCGCGCAGGAATCTTTGTAGATAGCGCCCGACGTTTCTTTGAATTTTTCGGTTTCGTGTTTTTCACGTACAAAGGTTTTTACCACGCGGATACCGCGCAGGTTTTCTTGCACCACCGTGTTAAGACGGTCGAATTTTTTGAACATGCGCGAGAATATCGGGAACGCAAACCGAATAACTAAATATAACCCGACCGCCAAAAACGGCAACACCGCCAAAAATACCAGCGATAATTTGCGGTTGACACCAAACGCCATAATCAGCGAGAATAACAATAAGGCAGGCGAACGCACCGTGATGCGGATAATCATTTGGAACGAATTTTGCAGGTGCATAACATCGGTTGTCATACGGGTGATAAGACTGGCGGTGGAAAATTTATCGACATTGGAAAACGAGTAGTCTTGTAAAGCATAGTACATATCGTGCCGTAAGTTCCGTGCAAAACCGGCAGAGGCAATCGCCGCGTGTTTGCCGGACAAGGCGCCGAACATGAGCGATAACAGTGCCACCCCGACCAAAATACCGCCGACAATCCACACGTAACGCATGTTCCCTTTTTCGATACCGTTATCCACCAAATATGCCGTGAGAAACGGCATGATGACTTCCAGTATGACTTCGATGGTAACAAACAACGGCGCTAATATCGCATCTTTTTTATATTCCCGCACACTGCGGACAAGGCGTTTAATCATGGTGTTGCTCCTTTCTAAGAAAATACCACAAGGCAGAGCGCCTTGCGGTGCTAACAATACACTATTATTTTATTTGTCCATCAATTTGGTGATTTCGTCTTTGAAGGATTGCACGTCTTTGAACTGACGGTAAACGGAAGCGAAGCGAACGTAGGCGACTTCGTCGATTTCACGCAGTTTTTCCATGGCGTATTCACCGATTTGCTTTGCCGGAATTTCCCGTTCTAACGAGTTTTGAAGTTGTGCTTCAATATCGTTGACGGCGCGTTTCAGCACTTCCAACGAAACCGGCCGTTTTTGGCACGCACGCAACATACCGTTGAACAGTTTATCGCGGTCGAATACTTCACGCGATTTATCTTTTTTGACCACCACAATCGGCAGACTTTCCACAATCTCGTAGGTGGTAAAACGACGCGTGCACGCCAAACATTCCCGACGACGGCGAATACGTGAACCTTCGTCTGTCGGGCGGGAATCGATTACTTTACTTTCTGCAAAACCACAATAGGGACATTTCATAAAAAAACACTCCCCTTTTTTAATGGAGTGATTATACCATTTTTTGCCCGAAAAATCAAGGTTTTTTTGACGAAAGTTTGACGACGGCGGTTGTCAAAAAACCACAAGCGGTGTATACTATAAACTACGAAAAAGGAGGTGCATCATGACAACGTTTACTTGCTCGCTGTGTCCTCGCCGTTGCGGTGCTCTGCGCACAAAAGACAGCCAAAACGGCTTTTGCGGTTTGCCGTCTACGCCGTATGTGGCACGAGCGGCTTTGCATTACGGCGAAGAACCGTGTATTAGCGGTACAAACGGTTCGGGTACGGTGTTTTTTGCCGGATGCACTTTGCGGTGTGCGTTTTGCCAAAATCACGTAATCAGCCGTGTGATTGCCGGTAAGGCGGTATCTCCCGAACGGTTGGCGGAGATTTTTAAAGAATTGGTCGAAAAAGGCGCACACAATATCAATTTAGTCAGCCCCACACCGTATGTCCCGGCTATTATCAAAGCATTGCGGCTCTACCAACCGCCCGTGCCGGTGGTGTATAACAGCAGTGGGTACGAGCGTGTGGAAACGCTGCGTTCGTTGGATGGGTTGATTGATATTTACTTACCGGATTTTAAATACCTTTCCCCCGCGTTATCGGCTTCGCTTTCGGGTGCCGAAGATTATGCCACCGCCGCCGAAGCCGCCATTCGGGAAATGGCACGGCAAACCGGACCGATGGTGTTGGATAAGGACGGCATAGCCGTGCGCGGTACGATGGTACGGCATTTGGTGTTGCCGGGGCATACCAAAGAGTCCATAGCGGTGCTGGGCCGATTACGGCAGATATTGCCCGACGGTGTGTGGTTGAGCCTTTTGTTCCAATATACACCGGTGGTGCCGGTGGAAGGGTTCCCCTCCTTATCGCGCCGTTTAACCAAACGGGAATGC
>JAGBSU010000108.1 GCA_017631705.1 Clostridia bacterium
GACCGGTCTTGTGTATTGGACCGATTATGCAAAAAGTGATTTTTCGGTAATAAGCAGTCAGTATATTTATGACGGATACTCTACAACCGAAACCGGTTGGAAAGAAATGTCCATCTTATTTAGTCTTAAGGATACAGCTGCTCCGTTGACACAGATAGATAAATTACAACTGCAAAGAGGCGGCGCAAGCGAAGTTTATTTCGATGATTTTAAAATCGAAGAATACAAAGTCGGTATGAACTTGGCACCCAACTCGAATGGTGGGGCTTTGCCGATTACCAATGTCACACACTTACTTGCAAATTTCAGTGTTGCATTGGACAAAGACAGTGACAACAATGTGTGGAAATTTTCCGACGCGAATGCTAGTCCGGCGAAGAAGTTCAATTTTAATGGTTTGCAATCGGTGATGGCGGTGGGCAATGAATTTGAAGTTTCTTTCCGCTACAAAGGTGTCGACAACGCAGCGGCAACAGCCCAATTGGCCATTCCGGATACGAGTGCCGCTGAATTTGTCGAAGGACCGACAAACAGCGCAGCCGATCCGAACACCGGTTGGAAAACCTGTACCGCTACATTCAGAGTGAAAAGGTACGATGCTGCTTATACGTTAAATATGAGATTCACTCATGCCACGGAAGTGTTGGTGGACGATTTTGTGTTGGCACAAAGGGTATCGGTGGATATTGCCGAGGAGACAAAAGCCATTGGAGTCGGCGACCAAGTCACGCTGAATGCCACGATCGTTCCTGCCGATGCAGATGTGGTATGGACTTCCAACAATGACAAGGTGGCTACCGTGGACCAAACCGGTAAAGTGACCGGTGTTGCCCTCGGTGAGGCTACCATTACCGCGACCGTCAACGGCGTTAAGTCCGACTCTTGTGTGGTATCCGTTATCATTCCGGCAACGGATTTGACACTTAACAAGACGCAGTTGCATTTGGCGCCCGGCGCCTATCAAACACTGTCGGTAACGGCAACACCTGCCAATGCTACGGTGGGAACCATTACTTGGAGTTCTAATAACACCGCAGTGGCTACCGTGGATAACGGCAAAGTGACGGCTGTGGCAAACGGTACCGCGACGATCACCGCAACCAACGGTACCCTTTCGACAACATGTACCGTGACGGTGGATGCTTACGGTAACCGTTTCGTCGGCGGTGACATGGAATCCGACAAAGATGTGGTTTGGCAGAAAGTGACTGAAGACATTGGTGCCTTTGTTGCCGAACCCGGCAACGACACAAACCAAGTGCTTAAGGTCAATGCCGGCGTGACGGATGGATTCCGTTATGTTTTCGCAACCGGTTTGTATGAAGCGAATACGGTTTACACCTTTACCGGCCGTGTGAAGGGTACCGGTGCAAAATTCGAATTGAACGGGTCTCACCTTCAATCGGTGATGTCCGGTGCGGTCAATGTTATTCAGGTGTCTCCTGCGGCGGGTACTGACGGCAACACATGGGTTGATTTTGCGGTGACCTTCAAAACCAAGAGTTCAGTTAATGCAGCTTATGCGTTATATATTTACAATACCAGCGACACTGATGTTGCCTATTTTGATGACCTTAAGCTGGTAAAACGTCAGATGGATTTGCAAATTACAACTGGATCCACTAATAAAAGTCTCATTCGGTTAACGGATACAGACGGTAATTCTTTGACCGATGAAGATTTTGAGCGCGGTAGTAAAATTCTTGTCCAGATTGTTCCTGTTGAGGGAGAAATGCTCAAACCGGGTACGCTGGGGTATCAGACGGGCGATGAGTTTGTGAAGATTATCAATCGTTTGGAGAGCGATACCACCGGTCAAACCTTTGAGATGACTATTCCCGAAGGCGAATTCACCTTGAAAGCGGAATTCCAATCGACCACTAACCAAAGTTTTGCGTTCGATACGATTGCTACCAGCGTGCATATCAAAGAACGTACCACAAATGAGGTTGACGGTGTCCGTTTCTTGACCCGTATGTACTTGAACGGTGGGTTAAGCGCTCACACAGAAACCGGTAAGTTGCAAGTGACGTACAATGGTCAAACTTATGATGTTGTCAGCATGGGTACCTTGCTCAGAAGAAAGCCGCTCGAGAATGCCGAAGATTTCAGCACCTTCACTCCGGAAAACGGTACCGAAGACGGCAAACCTTACGGTGTTTGGAAATACGAAGCTTACAATGCGGAGAACAACAAGTTGTATCGCAAAGATAAAACCGATGCGTACATTGATTTTGCAGTGTCGATGATGACGAGAACCCCGTCTGATACGTTTAATGCGCGTGTGTATCAAGCCCGTGGCTATATTGAATTAGGCAACGGTGAAGTGATTTACACCGACAGCGTCATGGAAGACAGTGTGAATTCGGTAGTGGCTCGCTTTGAAGCACAATCCTAAGGAAGAGGGAGGAACAGAATAATGAAACAATATCAAAAACCTCTTTTGACGGTAGAAACCTTGCTTGCCGATGAGGCATTTGCTGTTGGGAGTATCACGTTTGACGATCTCTCCGGTGAAGGCGGCGTCTACGACGACGAGGACGGCGAATAAGTCAATATGTATTACCACCGCCCGACGGGATTTCCCGTCGGGCGGTATTTTTTGTGCAAAACAATGGGGGTTGTGCCAAAACGGGACGGTGTAAGTGAGGTTTTTCGTCCTCTATATCAAAGCAACAGGTTTTCTTGAAAAACGATGGTTTTTGCGATATAATATTAATGGTGATATTTATGGGAGATTTACCAAAAAGAAAACATGCACGGTTAAAAGAATATGATTACAGCACACCGGGAGCCTATTTTATTACAATTTGCACCCAAGATAGGCGCTGTGTGTTGTCGCATATCGTAGGGCGGGGGCTTGCTCCCGCCGAAATCCAATATACCCAATACGGTGAGATTGCAAAAAAACAATTATTTTTGTTGGAAGAACGGTATCCGAATTTGAAGATTGACCAATATATGATTATGCCTAATCATATTCATGTTATTTTTTTGTTGGAAGCGGCGGGAGCAAGCCCCCGCCCTACGGTAATGGATGCGGTTTGCGCGTATAAATCGCTGACAACAAGGGAATGTAAGAAGTTACAACCTATAGATAAGTTGTTTCAGACCTCGTTTTATGAGCATGTGATTCGTGGGCGAGAAGAATATATGGAAATTGCAGAGTATATTACAAACAACCCAAAACAATGGGAATTAGACGAAATGTATTCTGATATATAAAAAACACACAGCGGTGCAAAACATGGCTGTGTGTTTTTTATTGGTGGTGGCGGCGGGAGCAAGGTGTCGCCGTAAATTACAAAAAAAATATAGGCGCACCGTTTATGCGAAATGCTCACCGCAGGTGCGGCGGGAGCAAGCCCCCGCCCTA
>JAGBSU010000010.1 GCA_017631705.1 Clostridia bacterium
GCTATAAAAAACTGGCGACGTTGTTCTTTGAACCGTCGACGCGTACGCGCTTGTCGTTTGAAGCGGCGATGATGGAACTCGGCGGTAACGTGCTGGGTTTTTCCGAAGCAATGTCCAGTTCCGCTTCCAAGGGTGAAAGTGTTGCGGATACGGTGCGCGTGGTGGGCGAATATGCCGACATTATTGCCATGCGCCACCCGAAAGAGGGTGCACCGTTGGTGGCCTCGATGTACAGCGGTGTGCCGGTGATTAATGCTGGTGACGGCGGGCACAATCATCCCACGCAAACGCTGACCGATTTGTTGACCATTCGGTTGGAAAAGGGTGGTTTTGAAAATCTGACGATTGGTTTGTGCGGTGACCTCAAATTCGGTAGAACAGTGCATTCGCTGATTGCGGCGATGTCGCGGTATGCCGGTGTGCGATTTGTGCTGATTTCGCCCGAGGAACTGAAATTGCCGAGTTACGTTAAAGAATCCTATATCAAATCAAAGAACATTCCGTACGAGCAAACGACGTCTTTAGAAGACGTGATGCCGCAGTTGGACGTGTTGTATATGACACGCGTGCAACGTGAACGATTCTTCAACGAGGAAGATTATTTGCGGCTCAAAGACAGTTATATTCTCACTCCCGAGAAGTTACAACTTGCTAAACCCGATGCGATTGTGATGCATCCGTTGCCGCGTGTGAATGAAATTGCCACAACGGTGGACAACGACAGCCGTGCCGCGTATTTTAGACAAGCGAAAAACGGCAAATACATTCGTATGGCGCTGATTCTCAAATTGTTGGAGGTGCGGTAAATGCGTGTAGATGAAATCAAAAACGGTGTGGTAATCGACCATATCGGTTGCGGAAAAGCGATGAAAATTTATGAAATGCTTTCCTTAGACGCATTGGAAACACCGGTTGCCGTACTGCGCAACGTGCCAAGCAAGGCGATGGGTAAGAAGGATATTATCAAAATTGACGGTCAAATTGATATCAATTTAGACGTGTTAGGATTTATCAGCCCGAACATCACGGTAGACGTGATTCGTGACGGTGCGGTGGTAGAGAAAAAACACATCGATTTGCCCGAAACGCTTACCGATATTTTGCAATGCAAAAATCCGCGGTGTATCACTTCAACAGAGCAGGATATTCACCATTTGTTCCGTTTGACTGACAAGGAAAAAGGTGTGTACCGCTGCATCTATTGCGATACGAAAGCATAAGTTTAAGTGGATTATGCTTCGCCGGTTGGAACGCTGCGGATTACCGCAGAAAAAACGGCAATTACCGAGACTTGTTTGGTCGGGTATGCGGGCGGTTTGCCAATAAAAAACAGTTATTAATGATGGAGGAGTCATGACACGACAAACCTTGCTGAAAGAAAAATTGCAAGAAGCCGTGGCATCGGTGTTACCGATTGCCGCGATTGTTGCCGTGTTATGCTTATTTTTTGTGCCGGTGAATAACGGGCTGTTTCTTGCTTTTCTGGTAGGAACCGGTCTGATTATCATCGGCATGGCTTTTTTTACCATCGGTTCGGAGTTGTCGATGACACAAATCGGCAATCATATCGGAGCACGGTTGACGAAAACGAAAAAACTGTGGCTAATTTTACTGTTCAGTTTTATTTTAGGCATTGCGATTACGGTTGCCGAACCGGATTTACAGGTGCTGGCTACTAACACTCCCGGAATTGATACGTTAATGCTGATTATTACCGTTTCGGTGGGCGTCGGGTTGTTTTTGGTAGTCAGCATGTTGCGTATTTTCTTTGGTATTCCGCTGAAATGGCTGTTACTGTTTTTCTATGCCGTGGTGTTTGTATTAGCGGCGGTATCCGACCCGAACTTTTTGTCGGTTGCTTTTGATTCCGGCGGTGTTACCACCGGGCCGATGACCGTGCCATTTATCATGGCGCTCGGTGTCGGTGTTGCTTCAATTCGTAGTGACGAAAAAGCAAAATCCGATAGCTTCGGTTTGGTGGCACTTTGCTCCATCGGCCCGATTTTGGCGGTGCTGATTTTGGGATTCATTTATCCTACCACAGCAGGCGATTCCGCTTTACTTGTTCATGAGTTTGAAGATTCGGTGGCACTGGGTGGCGGATATTTGCATGCAATTCCCGATTATTTGGCGGAAGTGGCGTTAGCTTTGTTGCCGATTTTTATCTTTTTCTTGTTGTTCCAAGTGTTTTCACTGAAACTGAAAAAAAGACCGCTTCTTAAAATTGTGGTCGGTGTGGGGTATACCTACGTGGGCTTGGTGCTGTTTTTAACCGGTGTCAACGTTGGTTTTTCGTCGCTGGGTTACGTGCTCGGCGGGGCGATGGTACAACAAAATTTAACGTGGTTATTAATCCCGTTGGCAATGCTGATGGGTTGGTTTATTATCAAAGCCGAGCCGGCGGTGCACGTGCTCAACCGACAAGTTTCGGAATTGAGTGCCGGCGCTATTTCCGAAAAGACAATGGGGCATACCTTGTCCATTGCCATTGCGCTCGCTATGGGTTTGGCGATGGTTAGGGTGGTAACCGGTCTTTCGATTTTGTGGTTTTTAATTCCCGGGTATGTGATAGCGTTGGGGCTTTCCTTGGTGGTGCCGCCCACCTTTACGGCTATTGCTTTTGATGCCGGTGGTGTGGCTTCGGGACCGATGACCGCAACGTTTATGTTGCCGTTTGCAATGGGTGTTTGCTCACAAAGCGGCGGTAACGTGATGACCGATGCGTTTGGATTGGTAGCCTTGGTGGCGATGATGCCGCTGATTACCGTGCAGATTATGGGTGCGATTTCGGTGCTCCAGCTGAAAGTAGCAAAACCGGAACGCGATTTTGTCAGCGAATTTGCCGACGACGAAACCATCGAGTTGTGGGAGGTGGCATAGCGTGGAATTATATTACGTGATGAGTATTGTGGATCGCCGCAAAGCCGATGATATGTTAGCCCTTCACAAAGAAATGCAGCTGCCGGTGGTTTTGGAAAATTTGGGGTATGGTACCGCCACTTCGGAACACTTGTTGCTATACGATTTGGAGCAAAGTGACAAAGCGATTATCGGTACGATTGCAACAGCGCCGTCGATGAAGGCGTTGATTGCCCAGGCGGAAGAAAAGTTATATATTGACATTCCCGGCAACGGCATATTGATGGCAATCCCGATAAAGAGTGTCAGCGGCGGTAAGGCGTTGGCATATTTTACCGAAGGGCAAGAGATTGGAGGTAGTGTACCGGCTATGCATTTTGATAACGAATTGATTGTTGTGATACTCAACGAAGGACATTCCGATGCGGTAATGGATGCTGCACGTGCGGCGGGCGCTACCGGCGGCACGGTATTGCATGCCAAAGGAACCGGAAAAGGGCAAACCGAAAAGTTTTACGGGGTATCGTTGGCGGAAGAAAAAGACGTGTTGTATATTTTATCTTCTGCCGAGAAAAAGAGCGATGTTATGAAAGCGATTAACACGCAATGCGGTATGGAAACCCATATCGGCGCGGTGAGTTTTTCTGTGCCGGTTTCTGAGGTGGCTGGCTTGCGGAGGTTGTCGGACCGATAACATTTTCGAGGGGTAAACGATGAAAATTAAAACGAAAGTCTTGCCGTTTGAGCAGGTGGCGGCCTTGCCCAAACCAAAACGCAAGCGACCGAAGCGCCCGTGGTTTTTGTTTAGAGTGCTGATTCGGGTGTTGGGAATACCCGAACTCTGGAAAACACGGTTTTCGCACCGCGTGGTGCGTGAAAACACCGATAAAGGTCCGTGTTTGATACTGATGAATCATTCGGCGTTTATTGATTTAAAAATTGCTTCGCGGTTGTTTTTTCCCAAACCGTACAACATTGTGTGTACGTCCGATGGGTTTGTGGGGAAAGAATGGCTGATGCGCCAAATCGGGTGTATTCCCACACAAAAGTTTGTAACGGATTTGGCGTTGGTTTCGGATATTTTATATGCGTTACACAAGAACAAAACCAGCGTGCTCATGTATCCGGAAGCAAGTTACAGTTTTGATGGTTGCGCGACACCGTTGCCGCGACATTTGGGAAAACTCATTAAAAAAGCCGGTGTACCGGTCGTGACAGTGATTACCGAAGGTGCGTTTTTGCACGACCCGTTGTATAATGGTTTGCGTCAACGCAAGGTCAAGGTGAGTGCCAAGGTAAATTGCTTGCTCACGCTTGATGAGGTGGCGGCCAAATCGGCAGAAGAAATCGATGCGTTGTTAGACGACGCGTTTTCATTTGATAATTTTGCTAAACAAAAACAGACCGATACGCATATCACCGAGCCGTTTCGTGCCAAGGGGTTAGAGCGGGTGTTGTACCGTTGCCCTGCGTGCAGTGCCGAAGGTAAAACGGTGGGCGAAGGGAGTTTACTCACTTGCCGACAATGCGGCAAACAGTATGAACTTACCACGCTTGGCGAAATGAAAGCGTTGGCGGGTGGAACGGAGTTTTCGCATATTCCCGATTGGTACGCGTGGGAACGTGAGTGCGTGAAAAGGGAACTCACCACCGGCGAATATCGGTTAGACGTGCCGGTGAAAATCGGTGTGTTAGCGGACTTTAAAGCGATTTACATGGTGGGCGACGGTCGACTGGTACATGACGAAAACGGATTTTCGTTGACAGGGTGTGACGGCAAACTGTGTTACACCCAACCCGCCGGCAAATCGTATGGGTTATATGCCGATTATTTTTGGTACGAAATCGGTGACGTGATTTGTATCGGCAACAAAGAACAGTTGTATTATTGTTTTCCGCAAGGTGATGTTTGCGTTGCCAAAGCGCGTTTGGCGGCGGAAGAGCAGTATAAACTGCAAAAAAACGATAAGTCATCGTAGTTTCGGCCAATAGTTGACGGTTTTTACGTGAATTTACTGTATATTTTAATAAATTTTAAAAAAGGCTTTGCAATATGGAAAATTTTTGGTATAATATTGTAGTTATGTAACCAAAAGGTCTACATATTTTAAAAATGTAACTTTTAAAAAATAGGAGGAACTGTAACATGAGCAAAAAATTCGTTTATCTGTTCAGTGAAGGCGACGCTTCCATGCGCGAACTCCTCGGCGGTAAAGGAGCTAACTTGGCCGAAATGACCAAGATTGGTTTGCCGGTGCCCCAAGGTTTCACCGTTTCCACTGAGGCTTGCACCCAATACTATGAGGACGGCCGCAAAATCAACGATGATATCCAAGCGCAAATCATGGAAGGTATCGACAAGATGGAAGGCATCACCGGTAAAAAATTCGGTGATAAAGAAAATCCGTTGCTCGTTTCCGTGCGTTCCGGCGCTCGTGCTTCGATGCCCGGTATGATGGACACCATCCTTAACCTGGGTCTTAACGAAGAAGTGGTGGAAGTTATGTCCGCCAAATCCGGCAACCCCCGTTGGGCTTGGGACTGCTATCGCCGTTTCATTCAAATGTATTCCGACGTTGTTATGGAAGTCGGTAAGAAATACTTTGAAGAACTCATCGACAAGATGAAAGAAGAAAAAGGCGTTACCCAAGACGTTGACTTGACCGCTGATGATTTGAAAGTTTTGGCTTCTCAATTCAAAGCTGAATACAAATCCAAAATCGGCAAAGACTTCCCTGCAGACCCCAAAGAGCAATTGATGGGCGCTGTGGAAGCTGTTTTCCGTTCGTGGGACAACCCCCGTGCTAACGTGTATCGCCGTGACAACGATATCCCGTATTCCTGGGGTACTGCTGTTAACGTGCAAATGATGGCGTTCGGTAACATGGGCGACAACTGCGGTACCGGTGTGGCCTTCACCCGTGACCCTGCTACTGGCGAACCCGGCTTGATGGGTGAGTTCCTCACCAACGCTCAAGGTGAAGACGTTGTGGCCGGCGTGCGTACTCCCATGCCGATTGCTGAAATGGCTGAAAAATTCCCTGCCGCTTTCAAACAATTTAAGGAAGTGTGCGCTATTCTTGAAGATCACTATCGTGATATGCAAGACATGGAGTTCACCGTGGAAGACGGCAAACTTTACATGCTCCAAACCCGTAACGGTAAACGTACTGCCAAGGCTGCTCTCACAATCGCTTGCGATTTGGTAGACGAAGGCATGATTGACAAGAAACAAGCCGTTGCGATGATTGATCCTCGTAACTTGGATACTTTGTTACATCCCCAATTCGACCAAAAAGCTTTGAAAGCAGCTACTCCTGCCGGTAAAGGCTTGGGCGCTTCGCCCGGTGCTGCTTGCGGTCGCGTGGTGTTCACCGCTGACGACGCTGTGGCATGGAACGAAAAAGGTGAAAAAGTGGTGTTGGTCCGTTTGGAAACCTCGCCCGAAGATATTACCGGTATGAAAGCGGCTCAAGGCATCTTGACTGTGCGCGGCGGTATGACTTCTCACGCTGCTGTTGTGGCTCGCGGTATGGGTACTTGCTGTGTATCCGGTTGCGGCGAAATCAAAATGGACGAAGAAAATAAGAAATTCGAATTGGCCGGCAAAACCTATGTTGAAGGCGATTACATCTCCATCGACGGTTCTACCGGTAACATCTACGACGGCATTATCCCCACAGTGGATGCCGAAATCGCCGGTGAATTCGGCCGCATCATGAAATGGGCAGACGAATTCCGCACCCTCAAAGTGCGCACCAACGCTGATACCCCGGCTGATGCGAAAAAAGCTCGTGAACTCGGTGCCGAAGGTATCGGTTTGTGCCGTAC
>JAGBSU010000109.1 GCA_017631705.1 Clostridia bacterium
TACGCGAGGATAGTTCGGGGAATACCGTTTCTATCATGTCTTTTCCGTAAGCCAAATAGAATTGTTTAGAAAGTTCAAGTCCCTTCATAAATACGTTTTGCCCTTTCTTGCAAATCTTTTGCGGTGATAAAGAATCCAAAATAATCATACGAAGGCGCACATTTACTGCAAACAAACGCATAATACGAATCCCGCTGGATTTCGGGATGATTTAACACATTTTCTGCCTTTTCCAAACACTGTGTGATGGCTTGCTCGTTATCGGGTTGCCACACTTCATATAAATGCGCCATGTTCACATACGTTACAGCACTGTCGGGCTGTATGACATCGCCATTTTCCACCACCGCCAATGCCCGGCGGTAGCATTCTTCTGCTTCTCTATACCGTTTAGCATCTACCAACGCCAACGCTTTGTTGTTATAAAATCCCCCAAAACGGTTGTCGTTTGCAGGCAGTTTCTCGGTATAAACAGCACCTACCTTTTCATATAACGGTAACGCTTCTTCGGCTTTGCCGAAGGCTTTCATGGTTGTGGCAGCATTGAGTATCACCGTCGCCCCCGCCACTTCGTTTCCTTGACGCAACGCATCAAGCAATTCCAAACTACGCGAAACCGCACGCAATCCTTTTTCAGAATTACCGATTTTACGATAATATCCGAGTAGTTCATTAACCACCGACAACTCACCGGATTCGTCGCCCAATGCGACTGCTTCCGCCTCCCAATATTCCAGTAATCGACCGGCAGCGTCCATGTCGTTAGTTGCAAAACATTCGTCCAACTTTGCAATCACACGGCCAACCGGAATCCTATAAGGTGCTTCTTTGCGGCCGCAATCGGAACAGCCCAAAGCAATTTGTGTTTGTAAACTCTCGTTGTTCATACAATTCTCCTTGTATTCTGTCGCTTTTTATGGTATACTGTGCTGGTTTGAAAGGAGCTTTGCGATATGGATATATTAACGTTATTGCTCATTGCTATCGGTTTATCGATGGACGCGTTTGCCGTTTCCGTCAGTAACGGTATTTTTATGAAAACCATCTCCCCTGCCCCTGCCTTAAAGGTCGCCGGTGCGTTCGGCTTATTCCAAGGACTGATGCCGATTATCGGGTACGCTGTCGCCAGCGTGTTTGCCAATACCATTATTGCATTTGACCATTGGGTTGCATTCGGTCTGCTTGTATTTATCGGCGGCAAAATGCTGTGGGAAGTGTTGCACGAAACCGAAGATGAAACACCAAAAGGTGACCCAACACATTGGCGCACCTTATTGGTCATGGCGGTTGCCACCAGCATCGATGCCATGGCGGTCGGCGTTACCATGGCACTCGGCCGTACCGGCTTGTTGGCACCTTCTTGGGGGTTTTTGATGTGTTCGGCTGTCATTGCCGTTATCACCTTTGTGTTTTGCTTGTGTGGAGTTTATCTCGGTTGCCGTACCGGCAACTGTTTCGGCAAGCGTGCACAAATTGCCGGCGGTATTGTTCTCATCGGTATCGGCATTAAAATTTTATTGGAACACTTGTTGGGCTAAAATCGCATCAATACGTTGCAATTCTTCTGCTGCTATATAACTCATTTTTCCTTTGCACTAAATGATACTTCTATTTTAATTAAAACCCGTTTTTTTGTCAATAGAATGTCACTGGAAGCCGGCATGGCTTTGCCGTAACAAGAATGATTCTGTCTGCTTTGTTGCAGAAAATGCCAAGTGCCGCCGAGGTGGTTACACCTCGGCGGCACTTGGTTTATTTTATACCGTGTTTATCGTGCTTGGTTCATTTCATTCAAAAACTACTCTTGTTGACTTTTTTGAAAGTTTTCATTCAACAATTTCAAATTTTCTACCACCAAGAAGGTATCGGCATCGTCCACCATTTTATAGGTGTTGAAATTACCGAACTGCCATACCTCATAACCGCCGCGACATAATTGGTCCTGCGACGGCAAATAGGCCCGCGTGTCGTTCGTATTCGAGAGCGACAGCGTGTGCTGGAATTTACTGTAACGACGCAGTTGCAACGGTGTATAGAAAAACATCTCAAAGGGGAACGGCACAATCGCCACCGAACCGATTGACAAAATACATTGCGGTATCACATAATGGCTCTTGACACCTTCTTCGTATTCGTCCAAAATACTTTTCAAATGATAGTATTCGGTCAATTTTTTCGGTGCCCCTTCGTCGCCTGCCTCCCTCAACGCCAACAACTCTTCTTCTGTTCCGATTGATGCTAACCTTTCCAACACTGTTTCCTTGGCAGGCAGCGCATCGTACGGCACACGCACCTCACCGCAAACCGTTGTCACCGGTACATTACGCCATTCTTTAATGGAGTTCCATGCACGCAGGGCGTCGTGACCGGCACGATAACCCAATTCACGAGCCACCTCATAGCTTTGTGCTGTCTTGCCGTTGGGGCAACGCGGTCCGCATTCGCCTATCGGTCCTTGTATAAACATCGTCGTTGTGCCGGTTTCACGGTCCATTACATCTTTCATTGTGCCGGGCCAATCCCGCGTGATTTCAAAGTTCGAACCCGAAGCCGTTCCGTGGCAACCGTAGTGTACAATATTCAGTAGGTTATTTTTCATGTCGGGGGACTTGAAGGACATGACTGTCATTTCTTTGTCCATCACACCCCACGGATTTTGACCTAAATTAACCTTGCCGTCTGCTGTAATGTTCCGACGATTGATGCCGACCTCACATTCCGTCGTGGCCACACCGAAAACCGCCGGCTGTAAGTTATGAACCGCCTCCACAGCCACCTTAATCGATTGCGGATAGAGAATGTTTTCCAAAAAATCATAATCGGGTTCTCCCCAACCGGATTTGCTTAAGCGCGTTGTCGGTCCGGAGTGAGTGTGCGTAGTGTTATATATCATACATTCTTTAGGAAATCCCGTTTGCTCTTCTACTGCTGCGGCAATTCGGTCAACCATTTCCTTGGAGCATGAACAAACATCTGCCGAAAGCAATAGTGCTTTCGTGTCCCCATAGGTCAATGCCGCAGCAATCACCTCTAAATCGTCGCCCACCGCGGTGGCAAGGCGCTTGCGGGGATAGCCGTAAAGTATTGTCCCCAACGGTGGTGTCACACACGCTTTCGCAACACCGACACACAACTGTTTCATCGTTTTTTCCTTCTTTCTTTGTCAAAAATAAGCAATTTTCGTCGGCCAATCTTTACCGCCGCTAATCATCAACGATAACGATTGTTCGTCTAAAATGCTGAACAACCCTTTCGGCACTTCGCCCTCGGCAATATAAATCGGCGGCTCGGGGTATCCGTCTTTCGATGGTTTTTTCAAAGAAAATTGACATCGTCCTTTTGCTATCATTATAATCAAAAAAAAACTATTTGTAAAGGCTTTTCGGGCATTTTTAACCTTTTCAGGTTTATTTTTCCTTTGAAAAATGTCGCCGTTTTCTTTGTTAAAAACACCTTTGCAATCCACAACTCGCATCCATTTGGATATGAAAAGAGGGCGCCCCAAAGAGCGCCCTCATAAGAACAGAAGAATTTACTTACACGCCGCTTCCACAACGCGTTGGATTTGCTTTTTGTAGGTAGTCAACACACTGCTGACACCCTTGCCGTTGCAGACATCTTGTACCACAGCTGCCGTCGGCAACGCACCCATAGAGGAGGTGAATGTGCCGGGAGGCGCTTTCAGTTTTCCCGCATTAAGCACTTTGCAAATAGCTTGACGGTGTTTTGCCGGAGTAACATCCGAATAAGCGTTGCGCGTATTGTGCCAAGATTCCACCATAGCATAGCAGATAGCGGCACGCACATCGGAGGTACCTTTGCCGGCAACAAAGCTTTGGCTATCTATCAAGCCGTAGTTAGGAGAATTGCCGCCTCTCGGTGCAACCACCATACCGAGATTATCAATTTTCTTATCGAATACCGAACTGCTCTTTACAAGTTCTGCTAATTCACCGTACTTACCGGTACTTAGCAAAACCGTAGCAATATTGCCGCTAGCAAAAGCAGCTTTCAACGAATTATCGTCGGTTTTATTGATAGTGTCGGCAATGCGTCCCGCACCAAAATGCATTTTTTGAAGCATTTCTAAGGCTTTAACCAACTGTTTGTCTGCCGTGTTTTCTTTAATTACGCCATCTTTTTTGGTAACAAGACCGGTGTTATAACTTTCAAAGAAACCACCGGCGGTGTAGCCGGCAAGAGCGTGCATAAAGAATTTATTCGGATTAGCCTTTACATATTCTTGACCGATTTCCAAATATTTCTCCCACGTCCACTTGCCCTGTGCAAACAATTCCTCAGGGTCCTCTAAACGGTTATCTTTGAAGATTTTTTTGTTATAGAACACCGCATACAAGGCTTGTAAGTAGTTTCCGCCCATGGCATACGCTTCGCCTTTCCACGAGTAGTCTTGCATAACAGCCTCGGAAAAGCCGCCTTCTTTTTCGTTGGTCCAAAGGTCCGCCGTGGTAATGTGCTCGGTTACCGGAACAGCAAAGTCGTTAGTAAATATTTCAGGGTATGCCGGACTGTACATAAATATGACATCGTACACCGCGCCGCCTGCTATACGTGCTGCGAGGGTTTTGGTGTAGTTGCCATATCCGCCCAAGCCATCTAAGGTAATCGTACCATTGTACTTCTTTTTGAAAGCATCAAAACCTTCTTGCGTGAAATCGCTAACTGTAGTGCCGCCCTGAGCAAGCGTAAATTTCTTGCCGCCGAAATCGACATTCTTGTCGGCACGCACGGTACCCTTTTTCAAAGTAACATCGCCGCCGACATAACCGGAAATGTTCGAGTTGGGACCTACGACATTTCTCGTTGTCGTTGTTCTTTTAGTTTTAGTCGTGGTGGTTTTCCCCGGTATTGTTGTGGTGCTTGCTCCACCTTCGCCGGTCGGTTCACCTTCGCCGGTCGGTTCACCTTCGCCGGTCGGTTCACCTTCACCGGTCGGTTCACCTTCACCAGTCGGTTCACCTTCACCATCGGTCACTTCCGCTTGTTTGGTAGTGGTCGTAGCGTCGGTCGGTCCGTTGTCTTCTTTGCAAGCAGCCATCGGGATGATCATGCAAAGTACCAACAAGATCGCCAGTGCTTTTTTGAAGTTCATGCTGTTTTCTCCTTTCCCATCACGGGTGTGTTTGACAACAATTGTTGCCACGTTGATGATGTGTTACAACAACACATTTTAGAGAATAAAAGGTACTGTTTTCCCACTCCTTGCACCGTACAAAGAAATAAGCAAAACAGTCCCTACCTCTATTATAAATATTACACTGTTTTTTCACTTTTGTAAAGCCTTTTTTTATTTTTTATGGCATTTTTCATAGTTTTTTATAGGTTTTTTCTTGTTTTTTATTTTATCCAATAAAAAAATTGCTTCTCCATATTCTTTTATTGGATAAAGAAATACATTCTTAAAACATCGGGAAATTCGCCTCATGTTTATAGCAATTTATCCTCGAAAACATGAGCTTGTTTTGAGTAAAACTAAAACCGAGGTGCTTTTACAAGCACCTCGGCAAAATGAAAGAATTAACCTACGATACCGGTACGTTCGATACTTTCCACAAAATAGCGTTGTAAAACCAAATACAAAACCAACGGGATAATAATCGTCATTAAACCGGCAGCGGATAAAATTGCGCGTGAGTCCAAAGCAAATTCACCGGCGACCTGCAAGTCGGCTTGCAACTTGGATTTAGCCACTTCCATCATCGGGATTAACGGTTTTAAGTTTTCGTTATACAGCATATCGGAATAATAGAAATCGTTCCAATGCCAAACGAAGGAAAACAAAGAAACCGTAATAAAACCGGAGCCCGCACTGGGAACAATAATTTTCAAAAAAGTCTTCAGTGGATTGCAGCCGTCTACCCAAGCGGCTTCTTCCAGGTCCTTCGGCAGGCCGAGGAAAAATTGGCGGAAAATAAAGATAAATAAACCGTTTCTCAAACCGCATCCAAACAAGGCCGGCAAGAAGAAGACCCAAGAGGTACTCAGCAAATTGATGCCCTCAGCGCCAAACAGGGAAAGAATTCCGCCGAAATCAAAAGAACGGTACTGCAAGAATTGCGTAATCAACATGGTTTGCGGCGGGATGATGATGGTAAGTAACAACAAGATCCACACAAACTTCTTTTCCGCGAATTCATATCGTGCAAAACCATAACCAATCAAAGAACAGGAAACCAATGAAGCAACCGTTCCTAATACGGTGTTCTTAAAAGACAACAAAGCAGCTTCCGTAAATTGCAATCTCTCAAGAGCTGCCTTCACGTTGTCCAGCGTAAACTCATCGGGAATCCACACTACATTGGGGTTTATCATGGAATTGGGAGTAGCCAACGTCGTTAACAACAAATAGAAAATCGGGAAAAGAAACAAATAACACAAGCCGAGCAAAAACAATGTCCGCACAAGACTAA
>JAGBSU010000110.1 GCA_017631705.1 Clostridia bacterium
ATTTAAAGGTGATGAGTTGTAAATACAAATAGTAGCGAATTTGCAAAAAGGAAACCGTCACAAAAAGCGAAACAGCAAAAAATAATAGAGCACCAATGGAAGCGGTTTCCCCCATCATCATGCCATTCCAAGCATATACCAAATCGAAACCAAGCAACACGCCGATAAGCAACTCTTCAATACCAATGATAAGTGCTTGTTTCCAGTTTTTCTTAATCGTATCCCAAAAATCGGACGGCAAAAACACGTGTTTTTCGCGAACGTAGTTGCGAGTAACAAACGTAAGCCCTGCTTGTGCCAATCCACCGGAAAGTACCGGTAACGATACCAAAACATACAATAAATTGGCAATGACTAATTTCCAAAACTTACGGGCATACAGTTCCCAAAACAGAAAAAACGGTTTTTTCTGCGGCGCGTTTTTCGATACACCGGGACCCGGTTTAGAAGTATCTAAAAAGCCAAACATACCTGCCATAAGAAAACCTCCTTGGAGTGAACAAAGCACTCTAAATTAACAATCCGCCTAAAAGAAGGCGTAAAACGACTTCCCAAGCACCAGCCAATGCTATCGGAATAAGCAACACAAAAAAACGAATACAATACAGACGAAACACTTGCCACAACCCACCACAGCGAGAAGAACGCGGCAACAACTGTGAAGCCAACAAAACTGAAAGCTGTAAACTTTCGGAACTCGCCATTAATATAAGAACCATTTTCATGGCTGCTGCCGGCAACAAAATCACGACTAAAACCAACCATCCATCCGCACCAAACTGTGCATAGTGCGCTTGCTGTAAGCCTGTCCCCACACCACAAAACAGCGGTATCAAGAAAGCAGTAGGCGCTCCACAAACAGAAAGCCCGCCGATAAACAGTATCGCCCACAAACAAAACGGCTGAAAGCAGACAGATAACCATGCAGAAAACACGTCGCCAAACGTGCCGCTGACTTTACCGACAGTAAGCAAGGACAGCCAATCACCGAAAACCGATTGTAAGGGCTCATACCCTATCATTCCGGTAATGCAACCGGCTAACGGTAATAATAAAAACAATAATAAACGCCGATTTTTCTTTAAAAAAAGTTTTGGTGAGTTTGTCCGTTTCATACATATTCCTCCGTTTGTTTTCACAGCCACTATATGCTGCAAACCTTCGGAATATGAAAAAACGGGACGGAAAATTCTGTCCCGTTGGGTTAGGCCCTCGCCAGCTTATTATTTGCGTTTTGCATTCACCCCAAGCACACCACCGACTGCACCGCCGATAACGGTGAGCAGAGATTTTACAAGGAGCAAGTCACCCTCAAAATCTTGCAAAATGACAATGGCAACTAACGCTGTTAACAAGAAAAGTAACAAACCACAGCCGGCACCGTAAACCAAACCATGTGCTTTCGAAAGCCGTGCCGTAACCAATCCACCTACAATCGCACAAACGGTAAGTATTCCCAATGCGAGCGGTGTGGCAACCGAAGAAGGAAGCAACCCCACCGTTAACAAAATGGCCGCCCCCGATAACAATAACACGCATAACAGAACGGATGCACCTAAACCGAACAGTAAAGGTCGTAAAACTATAGAGAAAAAAGTTGTTTCTTTTCGGTTTTTCATAATTTTCCCTCCGCAAAAATCAGTTATAATAACCTATTCTGCGAAGGGGAAAAATAGTACTCAGAAATTAGATATCGTCATCGTCGTCATCGTCGTCGGCTGCGTCGTGCACGGTGTTGCAAGATTGCATAGCCCATTTTTTGATGACCATTTTGTTGCGGTCAGCACCGGTTTCGATAACGAATTCGTCTTCTTTGATGTTGACGATACGGCCGCAAATACCGCCGATAGTGGTAATTTCGTCACCCACACGAACGTTGTCACGCATTTTTTGTTCTTCTTTTTGTTTTTTCTTTTGGGGACGAATCATTAAGAAATACATCACCACAAACATTAAACCCAACATAATGAGTGGCATAAAATTACCTAACGGGTTCACCGGAGTATCGGCACCGGTTGTGGCGGTTGCCGCCAAAGACATAAATTTAAACATAACTTACTACCTCCTAATAGCCTATTGCCTACAAGTATACCGAATTTTTTTTAAAATAGCAATAGTAAAGTGAAAAAGAATACAAATTATTCACAATTTGTATTAAATGCGACGATCGAGCACACCACGATACCGGTTATAAAACTCTGCAAACGTACCGTTATCCAAGGCTTCTCGGATTTTTTCGGTTAACGTATTGTAGAAATACAAATTATGAATTACACATAACCGCATCGCCAACATTTCGTTGGCCTTAAACAGATGACGAATATATGCTCGCGAATGCCGACGGCAAGTGGGACAATCGCATTCTTCGTCCAACGGTAAGGGGTCAAATTCGTATTTTTGATTGAGCATATTACGGTGACCACTCCACGTAAACACGTGAGCATGACGCGCGTTACGAGCAGGCATCACGCAATCGAACAAGTCGACACCGCGATATACACCTTCTAAGATGTTTTCCGGTGTACCGACACCCATTAAATAACGAGGTTTGTCTTTCGGCATATAGGGTTCTACCGCTTCGATAATACGGTACATATCTTCGGTCGGTTCCCCTACCGCTAAACCACCGATAGCATACCCGTCTAAATTAAGTTCGGCAATCTCTTGCATGTGGCGGATACGTAAATCCTCAAAAGTACAGCCTTGGTTGATAC
>JAGBSU010000111.1 GCA_017631705.1 Clostridia bacterium
AAAACGAACGCCGCTTGCTTAAAGAATTCGGTCCGGTACTGTCACAACGCGTGCAAGTGCTCAGTTTCACCCACATGGCACAAACCGTGTTTCGGGATATCGGCGGTCTTGTCGGCAAAACCATGGACACCACTTTATCATTACTATTGATGAGTCAAGCACTTTACACGGTTGCGGACAAGCTTTCCGTCTACCGCCACCATGCCGAAAGTGCCGATTATTTAAAGGAATTGCTTTCTTTTTTAGCCGAATGCAAGCAAGGAGGGCTCTCCCCTCATCTCTTGGAAGAAACCGCCTTGTCATTGCCCGAAGGAACTTTGCGAGAAAAGTTACAGGAAACCGCACTCATTTTCACCGCCTATGAAGCGTTGACGGCGCAATCTCACCTCACTGACCCGTTGGATACGCTAACCGTGCTGGCACGGCGATTGCCGGAATGTCATTTGTTTGACGGTGCTTATGTGTTTGTCGATGCTTTTGATGGCTTTACACAGCAGGAATTAGCGGTGTTGGAACAACTGCTCACACGTGCGGCTGCTGTTACCGTCGCTTTATGTACCGAAGAAATATCCGACCGAGGCGGCTTGGGTGTTTTTTCACAGGTCACCCACACCGCTGTTCGTTTACGGGAAGCCGCGTATAAAAACCATGTCACGGTGGCTACACCGCGTGTTTTTACGGAAAATCTCCGCACCGCATCCAAAGCGTTACAAGTGTTGGAGAAGGGTTGTTTTGCACCGGTTATGACACCGTATACCGATACCGCCTACGAGGTATGCATTACGGCCTGTGCCGACCGCGGCGAGGAATGCCGCTATGCCGCTACACAAATTCGGAAATCCTTGCGTGAAAACGGTGGGCATTGCCGTGATTTTACCGTAGTGGCACGAAACAGCAGCGAGTACCGCGATTTATTGCAAGCGGCTTTACAACGAGAAGGACTTGCCTGCATCATGGATATGCGTGAGCCGGTGCTGACACAGCCGTTGATTGTGCTGGTAGAATCGGCACTTTCGGTCATTCGAAACGGTTGGGACAGCGGCGATGTGTTGCGGCTTGTAAAAACCGGTTTGCTCGGCTTTTCCGCCGTTTCGTCTTCGATGCTTGAAAATTATGTGTTTACTTGGAACATTCACGGCAAACAATGGTGCGTACCGTTTGAAAACCATCCCGACGGTTTATCCGGTGTTACCGACAGCACCAGCCTGCGCCGTTTAGCCTATTTGAATCGTTTGCGCCATCGTTTGGTGGCACCGCTATTACGGTTTGGGGAACGGTTAGCATCACCGTGTACCGGTCGTGAGTTTGCCCAGGCGGTTTGGCAATTATTGACCGATTGGCATGTTGCACGATTAGTACGCTTTCAAGCCGCACGGTTAGCGGCAGACGGCGAGCGAGTGTTATCGGAGAATCAATCTCGTTTGTGGGAGTATTTGGTGGCCTTGCTCGACAAGTTTGCGTTCGCGCTGACCGAAAAAACACTTTCGGTTTCACGCTTGGCGGATCTGTTCCATTTGGCGGTTGCCTCCGACGATTTGGGCAATATCCCCTCTGCGTTAGACGGTGTGGTATTCGGCACAGCAGACCGTATACGGTATACCGCACCGAAAACCGTGATTATTTTGGGGGCTAACGAAGGGGTTTTCCCTGCCTATCCACCGACCGGCGGTATCATCACCGGCCACGAACGCCGCTTGCTCAGCGAGGCAGGACTGCCGATTGCCAACGATGCCGACACCCGTGCGATAGAAGAACGCTTTTATGCGTACGCGGCGATTGCCGCCCCCTCACAGCGTTTAATTGTAACCTATGCCCAAAAGGTGAACAACGAATCACAACAACCATCGTCGTTGGTGGAAACCATTTGCCGCGTATTACCGAACCACCATGTCGGCTCACCGCAGAGTGAGGTGTCGGAATCGGTAAACGATGCGTTTTATCATTTGACAACATTGTGGAACGACAACTCCCCCACCGCCTCCGCGTATCGGAAGGTGTTTGACACCTTGCCCGAGTATGCCGAGCGGTTGGATGCTATGCGCCAAACGCAACATGCATTTGCTTTTAAAGAGCCGCAAACGGCACGGCGGTTGTTTGGGGAAAATTTGCGTCTTTCGCCGAGTCAGGTGGATACCTTCCATCAATGTCGGTTTTCGTATTTTTGCAAGTACGGTTTACGGGCAAAGCCACGCAAGCCTGCCGAATTGGATGCCGCTACTGCCGGTACGCTGGTGCATTATGTGATGCAAGAGCTATTGCCGAGGTATGTGAAAAACGGTATAGCGACCTATACCGAAGAAATGGTAAAAGCCGATACCGAACAAACGGTGGAACGGTATGTCGAACAACAATTGAGCGGTACTGCCGAAAAAGACAGTCGGTTTGAGAATTTGCTTTTGCAATTATCCTCTTTATGCACACAACTTTTGTGGCGCGTGGTCTGTGAATTTAAGCACAGCCGTTTTGTACCGGTGGATTTTGAATTAGAGATTGGCTACGATGGAGATATTCCGTCGTGGGTAATCAAAGCAGAGGACGGTACCACGATACAAGTAGGCGGCAAGGTAGACCGTGTGGACACCTTGGAAAAAGACGGCAAAACGTATATTCGTATCGTCGATTATAAAACCGGCAAAAAGACATTTGATATGGCAGAGGCTCTTGCAGGCATCAACTTACAAATGCTGATTTACCTGTTTTCGATTTGCCAAAACGGTGGGAACCGTTACCACACACCTACACCTGCCGGTGTGTTGTATCTGCCTGCAAAACTACCGACCATTCGCGTGGAACGTAGGACAGCGCCGTGTGATATGGAACGAGAACGGTTAAAAACCATGAAAACGAACGGTGTGTTGTTAGCACAACCGGAAATTTTAGAAGCCATGGAAAACGGTAACGAAGGCGTGTTTATTCCGGTATCGGTTAACAAGGACGGTTCGTTGTCTAAAACCTCGTCGGTAGCAACCGCCGAACAATTCGGTTGGATTGAAAAACATATTCAAAAGGTATTGTCGGAGATGGCGGTTCATCTCCACGAAGGGGATATTGAGGCGGTACCGCTTGCAACATCTGACGACGTTTGCCGGTATTGCGATTTTCACGATATTTGCGGTCATGAATCGGAAGATGCTTCGCGCGAATTTACGAGCAAGAGTTTGCAAGAAGCGCTGAATGATTTGCGTCCCGCAAGTGAGGAGGTGTGACGCTGTGGCTGAAAAAACATGGACCAAACAACAACGGCAATGTATTGATGCACACGGCGGCACCTTATTGGTTTCGGCTGCCGCCGGTTCGGGAAAAACCTCGGTGCTGATTGAACGCATTGCAACACGCGTGACCGACAGCGAACACCCGATAGACATTGACAAGTTGTTGGTGGTGACCTTTACCAAAGCCGCCGCCGCGGAAATGAAGCAACGGCTTTCGAGCAAGTTTGCCGATTTGCTCGCCGAAAATCCTAACGATTTAAGGCTACAACATCAACAGATTTTGTTACCGCATGCTTCTATTTGCACCGTGGATAGTTTTTGTGCGTCGCTGATTCGTGAAAACTTCCACAAACTCGGTATTTCGCCGCAGTTTAAAGTGGCGGAACAACAGCAATTACTGTTATTGCAAAAACAAGCGCTAACTGCCGCTTTGGACGAGTTTTATGAGCAAAAGCACCCCGATTTTCTGGAACTGACCGCCATGCTGACCAACGGCAAAAACGACAGCAAACTTGCCGCCAGCGTGGAAAAAATTTATCAGTTTATTCAGTCGCACCCCGACCCGAAAGCGTGGCTTAGAAGCACGTCTTCTTTTTACGATGGTACGACCGCTTTGTTCGACACGCCATGGGGGAAACTGCTGTTTGAGCAAGCATGGTCGGGTGTTACCAATGCCGTCGCACTTTATAAAAAAGCATTGGCTGTTGCCGAAAGCGAAGCTGACCTTGCCGAAAAGTATTATCCTTCGCTGGCGGCAGATTATCAAGCCGCCTTGCAGTTGGAAGAACGATTGAAAGACAAGGATTGGGACGGATTTTTTGAAGAGGTTGCCGCTTTTTCGTCTACTTCGTTTGGCAGGGTGACCAAATGTCAAAACGAGGCCGCCAAAAAGAAAACTGCCGCTTTGCGCGATGCCGCGTTTGATTGTATTAAACAACTCAAAACCATGCATTGCGGTACCGAACGGTTATGCCGACAGGATTTAGAGGCTACTCACCGTGCGGTGGAAATGCTGTATGCGATTGTGGCTCGGTTTTCGGACATTTTTGCAGAAAAAAAACGGCAACAAAACATAATGGATTTCAGCGACATTGAGCATTATGCATTGCAACTGCTCACTGACGTTGACGAAAACGGTAACCGTGTCCCCACCGCGGCGGCACGGGAGTTATCCGAACGCTATGAAGAAATTTTGGTAGACGAATACCAAGATACCAATGCCGTGCAAGATGCGTTGTTTTGTGCGTTATCACGCGATGAAAGTAATCTCTTTTTTGTGGGTGACGTCAAACAAAGTATTTACGGATTTCGGCAAGCGATGCCGGAATTGTTTGTGGGACGGCGCGACCGTTATGCCACCTTTACCGGTGAAAATTATCCTGCCACCATTACGCTGGGGAACAATTTCCGCAGCCGAAACGAAGTGACCGATGCGGTAAACTGTATCTTCCGACAGTTATTGGGTGAACGCATCGGCGGTATTCGGTACGATAAAACGGAGGAACTGATTCCCAGCGCCGTTTACCCGAAAGCCGATGGGTTTACATCGGAATTGTTATTGGCAGACAGCACCTCGTACGAGGATGCCAACGACGATACGGTGGAAGCCATGATGATTGCCGACCGCATTGCCGAAATGGTGGGCGTTTTGCCTATCACACTCAAAGACGGAACAACACGCCCCCTTCGATACGGTGATTGCTGTATTTTGTTGCGCAGTTATGCCGACCATGCCGGCACTTTCCGTACGGTGTTGGAAAGTCGCGGTATTTCCGCTGTGGCGCAAACCGATGCCGGATTCTTTGGAACAGCGGAAATTCGGTTAGCGATTTCGCTACTGCGCTGCATTGATAATCCATTGCAGGATATTCCGCTGACGGCTGTGTTATTATCACCGCTTTTTCATTTTACGCCCGACGATTTGGCGCACATTCGCTTGTGCCGCAAAGGGGCTTTGTATAGCGCTTTGAACGCGGCACGTCATGGGGACAATGCCATACTCGCTAAAAAGTGCGAGCATTTTTTTGAAACGCTCACGCATTACCGTACCTTGGCAACCACGCTGACCGTGGACCGTCTTGTACGACGTATTTATGAGGAAACTTCGTTGCCGGAAATGTTGGGGGCACGCAAAAACGGACAGCGTCGCCGTGAAAATCTGCGTCTGCTTCACGAACAGTGTGCGCGTTTTGAGCAAAACGGCTTCCGCGGATTATCGGCGTTTATTCGTTACGTTGACCGCTTGCAAGCGCAAGGGGCGGATTTGCCTGCTGCTTCTTTGAATGCAGGCGAGGAAAACGCGGTTTCGATTCTCTCGGTTCACGGGTCCAAGGGGTTGGAGTTCCCCGTGGTGTTTCTGGCAGGGTTGCATCAATCGTTCAGCCAAAAAAGTTTGCAGGAAGATTTACTGCTGCACCCATCGCTTGGTGCCGGTATGAAACGGCGTGACCCCAAAACCTTTAATGTATACAAAACGTTGCCGCACCAAGGTGTAATGCTGGCATTACGCAATCATGAGCGTGCCGAGGAATTGCGTGTGTTATACGTAGCATTGACACGTGCCAAAGAAAAGTTATGTTTAGTAATGGCAAGCAAGCATTTAAAGAGAAAGATACAAAGCATTGCCGAAAAACTCGAACACGAACGTGCGATGCCCACTCAAGCGGTGTTGGGGGCTTCCTCAATGGGCGAATGGATACTTTCGGCATTGTTACGGCTTCCTGCCTCGACAGCGTTGCGTGCATTGCCGGAGATAGATGCCGTGCCGTTGATTGAGGATGATACGGTTTGGGATATTCGATTTCTCTCGCCTACCGAGAGTGAAACGGCGGAAGAAACTGCCGAAAAGCAAGCAGCAGCGGACGAAGATTTGGTACGGCAAATTAAAGAAAATCTCGCTTTTTCGTATCCCCACGAAGAACTGACTCACATACCTGCCAAATTAGCGGCATCGGACATCAACAAAAAAGCGACAGATACCCGTTTTATCGCCACGGCAAGGCCCTCTTTTATGAGTGGGTTTGGGTTAACCCCTGCCGAACGCGGTACGGCTATGCATGCGTTTATGCAGTTTGCGGATTACACGGCTGCCGCCGTTTCCGTCACAGCAGAAATTGACCGTTTGACCGAGTGTGCATTTCTTTCGGCAGAAGAGGCAGAATCCTTGAATGTCGCACGACTGCAAGCGTTTTTTGACAGCGAGTTGTATGGCAGAATGAAACGGGCCTTACGTTGTTTTCGCGAGTATCATTTCACCTTTTGCCAATCTCCCGATGCCGAAGCAACGGTGGTACAGGGAATTGCCGACTGCGTGTTTGAAGAGGACGACGGTTTGGTGGTAGTGGATTACAAAACTGACCGCGTACAAACGCCTGCCGTGCTTGTCGAGCGATACGCTCCGCAGTTGGAAGTTTACAAACAGGCGTTGCAAACGATTTTTGAAAAACCGGTCAAAGAATGTCTTCTCTATTCGTTCGCGTTACAATTGACTATTAAAGTATAAAAGACGCCCCGTTGAGGCACCCTCCGTAAGGAAGGTGCCTCAGTTATATTCGCCTATCGGCGAGTGATATTGCTTTGCCGGTAAGATGCTCGACTTTTTCTCGGCTTCCTCTGACGAGGGAGCAAGCTGACTGAGGGAGAGATAACGAAAGACTACCCCTCAGTCTTTTTGCTTCGCAAAAATCCAGCTCCCCTGACAAGGGGAGCCACCGCTGCGGCGGGAGTAAACCCCCGCTCTACAAATACGCATAAATCCCGTTCGTTATCGTAGGGCGGTGCCTTGGTGCCGCCGCATTTAATATTCAACCGAGAACGGCGGGAGTAAACCCCCGCTCTACGAATAAACCTTTGATTGCACAAGAATCCATTAAAGCGGTGTTCTTTATTGCTTAAAAAAGCCGCTGTCGGCAAATTTCAGCGTGACGTTTACTTGCTTTTCCCAGTCAAATACCGCGGTGATTGCTTGGTTTTTGTACCGTTTGTTTGCTCTTCTTTTAAGTCCCAGCACATCGCTTTGAACATTGTCGGCGGTACGAAGTGCAGCGCTTACTTGATTTTTTAAAACGGTTTCGGCGGTTTTTAAACAATCTTGCCGTTGCTGTTCGGTAAGCGCGGTGGTTTTTTCGACCAATTTCACTTTGCCGGTGAGTGAAAAAACGTATTGGCCCTCTTGCAAGCGCACCGTTGTTTTGGAAGATTCCAAACGCAAAGCGACACCGTTTATCTGCCACACGGCATGTTGCAATTGGTTTCTTGCCGCTAACAAACCGACGGTTTGCGCTTCGTCTAACACGCCTGCCCAGTTACCATCACGAAAAAGTGCCGTGCCGCACAAGCGTGGTGTGTCGTTTTGCCACATGATAAGCGGAAGTGCCGCATCGCTCATACCGGAAAAGGCGCGTTCGATATCTAAAAGCGAGGTGTTAAGGCAAATACCACCCTTGAAGCCTTCGTCGATGAGTTGTACTACGGCGGCGGCAGGCACCGCTTCGCTTCCCGATGATGCCGCTAACAAATCGGCGGGGTTACCGCGAAACACCGCCACCTTTACCGAAGGGTTGCTTTCGGCATTACGCATAAAGTAATCCAGTATAGTAAACAGCGAACGATGGCGGCAAAGTTCTTCGCTGATAATCAGCAGTTGGTTTTGCAACACGTAGGCACGGTTGCCGGACGTGGTTAAAAAGTTATGAAACGCGGTTGCCACCGTTTCGCCGGACTCGGTATATACGGCGGTGGCGGTGTCTTCTTGTTCGGATAAATTGCCAGCGGTTTTGAGTGCTTCCACCGCTTGTACCGCTACTTGATAGCGGTAAGCGTTTCCCGAAAGTCCCACCGCCGTAATCACACGGCGGTTGCCGACCACCGAATCTTCACCAAAACCGAATATCAAACCCGCAACAACAGCGATAAGAAGCAGTACCGTAAAAATGCCGTGTGTGGTTTCTTTTTTCATGATTTTCTCCTTATTAACCGACCGATGGGAAGTACCAAGCCAAACAGCACAAGTGCTAAACCGTAAACGACGGTGATTTCGTCCCACAAAGCGGCGGTAACACCGCCTTTAAACCCGATAAGAAACAGCACAATAATCACACCGATGCACAAAGCGGCAGGGAGTTTGCGTTTCGTGCCGAACAAGTGACAAAAGCGGTCGATAAACAACCAAAAGAACAACGAAAAGCGTATAAAAAAGGTGCCCAGCCACAAAGCGGTAATTACCATATCCATACGCGGCAGTACACCGAGGTGTACCACATTTAACGCGGCATAATACGGGTAGGCGGTAAAGGCGGAAAAATCGCCGAGCACACCGGTCACCGTGACACATATCAAGACGGAAACAACGGTATTAAGAACGACAAAATAATGACAGCCTTTGGTGACATCGCCTTTGATATGCGGGTACAAAGCACCGATGGCGACGACTTCTGCGGTGCGCGGTAATTCCTGCAGAGCGATGGATATTAGCCCAGACGGTTCGCTTATGGTGGCAGGCGGAAAATGCAAGGTGTTCATTTGCGGTAATAACAGCAACGCAAACAGCACCACCGAACCTATGGCGAACACGGCAACCACGGTAGCGGTGCGACACAAGGCTTGGATACCGTGGAATGCGGCAAACATGGCGGTGGCTAATACCAATACGGTAAGGCCGCTAACGGAGAATTCCGCTTTGACAGTTTTTTCGGCAAAGTCGGTGAATTGTGTCATGTCTAACAGCAGCACGAGAGCATATAGCAGTAGCAAACCAAACCCTGTCGCTTGTTTAAAAAAGCGGGTCCCAAAGAGTTTAGGCGGTGTGCGCGAGAAAGCGTGGCACGTTGGTAACAAAAACAGCAAAAGCAACATGTCTTCGAACAATATCACCAATAGTAACTCCGGCAACGATAAGGCATGCAGACTATCGGCAGGTAGCAGTAAACCGTTGGAAAGCCGTGCCGCCGAGAACAGCAGTACCAGTTGCCAAACACTTACAAAAGGAGAACGCTTCACGGCTTTTCCTCCGTTTCGTCTTTGAGTTGCGAGCCGACGACGTTTTGAACGTGGAACAGACGGCATGAAAGCACCCGCCAATC
>JAGBSU010000112.1 GCA_017631705.1 Clostridia bacterium
GCCGCTGACGCGGCGCCACTCTGCTTAAAACTAAATATTTCCTACATAGGGGTTTTTGTACCGTCTGCAAAAACTATGGCAGTTCAATTCCTCGGGAGGAGTTTTTATTTTCGAAATCAGCCCTTGATAGCATCTTGTAATTGTTGGCCGTGTTGCGCTTATTCCAAGGCGCTTGCTTTTTTAATTACAATCTTCGTTACGGGGAAAATCAGGAATTCATAAACGGTTTTAAAAATCGCTTGCGATACAATCATAATCGCCATTGTACCAATCGGCAACGCACCCGAAAACACAATCGTGATAAATAATAACGCATCTACCGATTCACCCAACAACGTGGAAAGCACACAACGGAACATCAGCCGATTATCGCCGTCGCCTTTGAGTTTCACCATCACGTAGGTGTTGAGCAACGAACCGCAAAGATACGCCACAAAACTACCCATCAAAATACGCCACGAACTACCCAAAGCCGTCGCCATCGCACCGGAAATTGTCAAGTTTGAAGCCGTTTCGGTAGCCGGCAAAGCAATGGTCACGGTATACGCAATCGAAGCCAATATGTTCATGGCAAACCCAATCCAAATCGCCCGCGAGGCTTTAGCAAACCCATACACCTCTGACATCACGTCGTTGACGATAAATACAATCGGGAAAATAATCACCGAACACGGCAGCGTAATGTTAAACACCGTAAAGGTTTTACCGCCGATAATATTCGATATCAACAAACACGCCACAAATAAACCGGTCAAAATTTGATATAAGTCGTTTTTATTCATTTTATTTTTCACGATAGTATCCCTCCCCCATTCTAAAAAAAATATTATATCGAAAAACAGAACAAAAAAAAGTAAATTTGACAAAATCACCAACAATCCCCCACCAACCCCTTGATAGGGATTGTATTGCTTTATAAGCCTACCAAACCTAACTTCTTTAATAACAGTCTGCGTACCAAACGAGCGATTGGCACACAAAACAAGCGGCGTGAAATCTTTCAATTTCACGCCGCTTTGAATTAACCGTTATACATTCTTGAACCCGAATTAGTTAGTTTTCTTCGCTTTGGCACCCTAACCAAGTGCCATCATACCGGCCAATGCAATCCACAACAAATAACCACTGGGTTCACCGGTGGAAACCGGAGCTTTATCGGTTTCGTCTTTGTCGTCATCGGTTTCGGGTTTGTTTGTGTCTTTGTCATCCTCATCCGGAGTGACATTGTCGTCTGCCGGAGGAGTCACAGGCGGAGTTTCCACTTTCGCTGTACCAACAAATGTGTAGTAACTGAATCCGATTCCCTCTTTCGGAACGCCCATCAAATTGTCGTAAACTTTTTGCTGGTTAACGGTAAAAATTACACGTACCGACTATTAGCCTATTATCGATAACAGTATACCGCTTTATCGGCGCCGTTCAAGCAAAACCCGGCAAAAAGGCAGCATAGAAAAACCTCCCGAATGGCTTCGAGAGGATGATTTTTACTTTATAAATCTAAGTTATTTAAATTTTTTGATAGTAGCCTGTGGTGCTATGCACAAAAGGGGGGAATTAGAAAAATATCCAATCCTGCGAGCAATTATCTTTCTTCCTTTCCAATTATTCTATAATCTTTTTATTGATATAAATCGCATAAGTAAAAGGAATAATTGTCAAAAATACAGGTGCTATGTATAAGGACAGGTTGTTTTCAACGTTAAAAACAGAAAGTGAATTTACTAAACAATGCGTTATAATACAGGGAACAAGTGATTTGCTTTTGTGAAATATAATAACAAACAAATAACCTATTGCGGTAGCGTAGCAAATTTGCATCAGGGTAGGAATCAACGCTGCTCCGTTTAACAGATTCACTATATGACCTATTCCAAAAGTCAAGGCGCATACAATTATGGCACTTTTAACATCATTCTTAGCCATCATTCTAAATAAAAAGCC
>JAGBSU010000113.1 GCA_017631705.1 Clostridia bacterium
CTTGTACGTACATTTTGCGATAAATACCCGCCACACTTTTGATACGACCGCAAACGTACGATTTCACGCCGTATTCTGAAAACCGCTCCCGTAACTGTTCTTGAATATCCTCCAAAAAAGAGGTGCGTTGTTCGGTTTTCATGCTCAAATTGGTTTCGATTTCTTCGCAACCAATGGGGTCAAGCAAGTGGAGCGAAATATCCTCCAGCTCGTCCTTGATAGCGCGAATACCTAATCGGTGAGCAATCGGTGCGTAAATATCCAATGTTTCGTGCGCTTTGTCACGTCCTTTTTGTGGATCCCAGCCGGAAAAGGTACGCATGTTGTGCAAGCGGTCGGCAAGCTTGATAATAATCACGCGAATATCCTTTGCCATCGCCAATAACATTTTTCGAACATTTTCCGCTTGCTGCTCTTCTTTGGTGCTAAACGGCATTTTGGTAATTTTGGTTACCCCGTCCACCAGCAAGGCGACGTTTTCGCCGAACTCTCGTTTAATGTCGGCGAGTTCTATCTCGGTATCTTCCACCACGTCGTGTAAAATAGCGGCAACGATAGTTTCGTTGTCCATGCCAAGCTCAATTAAAATGCAAGCCACACGCAACGGATGGCACACATAATCTCCACCGGAATAGCGGCATTGTCCGTCGTGTGCTTTGCACGCGACATCAATGGCTTTTTCGATGGTGGGAATATCATAGTTTTTTTCACTATCGGCAAGAGCTGTGCGTAATGCTGCTAATGCCGTTTCCTTATATTCTACTTGTGTATATTGCATGTTTCGTTCTCCAAGCTTAACAAAAATTTTGCGGTTTCGGTTTGCAACAAATCGCTTTTCCCCGTGACTTCGCGTACCGCAGCAAACACACGGTTACCTTCGTTTTTCCAATCAATCAGCAAAGCTTCTTTTAAAAGTTGCAAAGACAATAAACAATTCTCCGGTGTAACACCGGCAAACTTCACAGCGTGACATAATACTTCAACCGGTCCGCAAAAGGCATGATTTTGTAAATAACGATAAACGCATACAGTATCTTCCCTCGTCGGCATCGTTATCGGTGAAGGTTCACGGCGCATCACACTGTCATAGTGCCTTTCAGCCTCCAACAATACTTCTTGGTCATTGTCGGCATAACGCAGTTCTTTTATTAAAACTGTTACACCCGCGACACCTCTGAAGGTGTTTGTTTCCAAAGTGACCGCTACATTCAGTATATCACCGACGACATAGGGAAATTCTTGCGGTGTGGTAGAAAACTTCATAGCGCTCACGCGCACGGTATCCCGCGAAAGGGTAAGCCGCAAATGCATACCACCGCCTACCGCTTCAATAGATTCTAAAGTCATATTGCACAAAGCAAATATCGGAACGGGATTTCCGGCACCAAACGGTTCTAATGCCGACAAACAGCTTGCCAAAGCCGGTGTGATTTGTGATGGGTTTAAGCGACACTCCAACGACAACTCCGGCACCGGCATCGTTTCTTGATTAGCGGCATAGTCGTTGATAGCTTTTCGAAATTCATCTAAACGGCCGGCTTCTACGGAGAGCCCTGCCGCTAAATCGTGTCCGCCATAGACGAGCAGGCATTTATCGCATGCACGCAGTGCATCGTATAAGGAAAATCCTTTTAGACTGCGACCTGAGCCGTGTGCAATTCCATTTTCTTCAGATAAAATAATACAAGGTTTCCCAAACCGTTCTTGCATGCGTGCCGCCAAAATTCCCAGCACGCCGTGATGCCAATTCTTTCCGCAAAACACCAAGACGCGGTCGGCAAGTCGTGCAGGGGCGGCATCCATTTGTTCTTGCAGAGCTTGCGTGATAGCCGCTTCAGTTTGTTGCCGTTCACTATTCAGTTCGTTGATTTTGCTTGCCAAGACGGTTGCTTGTGTTTCATCTTGACAGAGTAGCAGCGCCAGGGCGTGTAACGGGTCACCCATACGACCGGCGGCATTAATACGCGGTGCCAAGGTGAAGGCTACCGCAGAGGCGGTTAAGGGTCGCCCTGCCGTACCGGCCACTTCACGCAATTTGCGTAATCCCAAATTTGTGCCGGCATTCAATTGCTGTAAGCCGCGGCGTACCAAAATGCGGTTATCGTGGTGCAAGGGCATCACGTCGGCAAGCGTACCCAATGCCACTAAGTCTGCATATTGCTCCAATGCCCAATCGGGGTCGCCTTCCAAAGCGCATACCAGCCAAAATGCCATACCGACACCGGAAAAATCTTTGAAGATACTGGGACAATCGTGACGGTGTGGGTCGACTACGGCGACAGCTGCCGGCAAAACATCCGGTGGTTGATGGTGGTCAGTAACGATCACATCAATGCCGTTTTCGGCGGCATAAGCCACTTCGGGGGCAGCGGAAATACCGTTATCCACCGTAATAATTAACTGAACACCGTTTTTAGCCAACTCATCAACATTGCTGCAATGAAGACCGTAACCCTCGTCGCGCCGCGGCAACCGATAACACACCTGTGCTCCGCGATACCGCAGATAAGAATATAACAAAACAGTAGCGGTGATACCGTCAGCATCGTAGTCGCCGTATACCGCAATGGACTCTCCGCTATCAATGGCACGTTGCACGCGGTCGACTGCTACGTCCATGTCCGCAAAAGCGAATGCGTCGCTTTGCAAGTCATTCCCTACCAAAAAATCCATAGCAGTATCAATATCGGCAATACCGCGCCCGGTCATCAGTAAGCACAGCAACGGGTCCAATCCACCGGCTTCTGAAAGTTCCCCTGCAATCTCTTTATTCAACTGTGAAAATATCCATCGTTTACTAGCCATAACCGAAATTCCTTTTGGTACTATCTCATAATTATAGGTTTACATATATACATTAATTTTACCATTTTTTATAACCGGTTTCAACACTCTTCTTGCTTTTTTTGCGTTTTTTCGATTTTTTTCTGCCAAAACCCTTCTCGGTAGGCACATATTGACAATTTTTTCAAATTGTGGTAGTATATGGATATTACAGGGAGGTGATAACAGTGAAATCTATTGGTATTGTTCGGAAATTGGATGAATTGGGTCGCATCGTGTTGCCCGTGGAATTACGCCATACGCTTGGCTTGCAAGAAAAAGACCCGTTGGAAATTTTTGTAGAAGACAATAACATCATTTTAAAAAAATACCAACCGTCTTGTGTTTTTTGCAACAATGCAAAAGAAGTAACGGTGTTTAAAGGCCAAAACATTTGTGCAGACTGTTTGCGTGAAATGAAAAACATATAACATTGTAGCGGTAATTTTTATTTCTGGCTTTCTCAACCATCGGAAAATGTGGAAACAAACTGTCAAAAATAGACAAAAAAAGACATCAAGTTTTATTGTTTTTATTGAATTTTTGTTTTCGGCGAAAAAAAAGAGTAAAAGTACTTGCAAAACATATAAAACATGGTACAATATTGTGTAGGGTTGTGAATATCGTAAACAAAAGGTGTAATTCTAATCGGGTAGGATATCCGTTGGAATATAAATTTGTTGGAGGTTTTTAAAATGAACAAGGTTGAATTAGTTGCTTCTGTTGCTGAAAAAGCCGGTTTGTCCAAGAAAGATGCTGAAAAGGCTGTTGCCGCTGTGTTGGATACCATCGTTGCCGCTGTCGCTAAAAAAGACAAAGTGCAATTGGTAGGATTCGGTACTTTTGACATCCGTGAGCGTGCTGCTCGCACAGGTCGTAATCCCCGTACGAAAGAAACCATCAAGATTGCAGCTTCCAAACAACCGGTTTTCAAAGCCGGCAAAGCGTTCAAAGACGCCGTACAATAATCCGGTTTCATTTAAAAGCCGCCCTTTGGGCGGCTTTTTTCTGCCGTGAATTTTTAATTGCAGAGAGGGAAAATATGCGTTTAGATAAATATTTGAAAGTTTCGCGTTTAATCAAACGCCGTACCGTTGCTAACGAAGCCTGTGATGCCGGTAGAGTGTTTGTGAACGGTAAAGCTGCCCGTGCCTCCTACGAAGTCAAGGTGGGAGATGTTTTATCGGTATCGCTCGGCACACGCGAATTAAAAGCCGAGATTGTCAGTGTGCAGGAGACGGTTGCCAAAAATGATGCGGCACTTCTGTATAAACTGCTGTAATAGGAACCTTTTTTTCGCCATATACATACCGTAGGAGGCGAAAAGTATGAAGGAATCTCTATCCGCAGTCCCCGAAAAAAAGCCACACATGCTGTGTTTGCACGACCGACAATCCTTGTCTGTTTCGGGTGTGCGAGATGTCGATAGTTTTGACGAAGAAACCGTTGTCATGTATACCGATTTGGGAGAGTTGACGGTCAAAGGTGTCGGCTTGCATATCCATCGTTTGAACATAGAAAACGGCGATGTCAGTGTAGAAGGTAAAATAGACTCGCTGTATTACACCGAGCCACGCATGCAAGGTGGCTTTTTCGGAAAGTTGTTTCGCTGATGGGATTTGAAAACACCGAGCAATTACGGCAACTGTTTTTGTCGGGTGGCATGGGTTTTTTGTTGGGACTGTACTACGATGCGTTTCGAATTTTGCGTTCATGGCTTCGCCCGTCACGCTTTTCTATTTTTTTGCAGGATTGCGCATACGCGCTGACATCGGCTGTGTTTACTTTTTTATTTGTGTTGGCACTCAACGGCGGTGTGTTGCGTTTTTATGTGTTAGTAGGGGTGCTTGCGGGTTTTTTTGCGTATCGTTATACTGTTGGTCGAGTGATAATTCACAGTGTGTTATGGTTGATTCGCAAAAGTGAAAAAATGGCACGACACATAGAAAAA